>CAMJQC010000003.1 GCA_946407975.1 uncultured Bacteroidales bacterium | reverse complement strand
CCGAAACGGTGAGGTTGGTCGACTTGCCGAAGAAGTCCTGCTTATAGTCGACGTTGCCTTGCTCGTCGCGAGGGATGTTGTTCAAGTCCAAGGTAGTCACCTGGAACATTTCGCCGGCACCTTCTGCGTCGGAGGCGGTGATGAGCGGCGTGTGGATGTTATAGAAGCCTCGCTCGGTGAAGAACTTGTGGATGGCGAACACCATGGCGTGGCGCAGACGCATGACGGCACCGAAGGTGTTGGTGCGGAAACGCAGGTGGGCGATGTCGCGCAGGAACTCCAGCGAGTGTTTCTTGGGCTGAAGCGGGTATTCGTCGGGGTTGGCGGGACCGAAGAGTCCTATTTCTTTAACCGAGAACTCGACTTTTTGTCCGCTTCCCATCGATTCGACAAGTCTTCCTTTTGCCCAGAGTGATGCGCCAGCATGCATCAAGGCGAGTTTTTCTTCGGGTATCACATTGAGGTCCACAACCAATTGCAGGTTGTTAATGGTCGAGCCGTCGTTAAGGGCGATGAAAGCTACGTTCTTGCTGCCACGCTTGTTACGGACCCATCCCATTACGGTGATTTCTTCTTCGGATGCAGGCATCTGAAGGGCCTGCTTTATCTCTATTCTTTTCACGATTGTATAGTTTTGTCTCAAACAATAATTATCAAACTGCAAAAGTAGGTAAAAAAGTGTAACGAAAAAGCAGTAATTTTGCACAATCATTACTTGATGCTTATGTTTGACCTCAAATCATGGTTTGCACATCCGTCCGGTCCTTTTCTTATCAGCGGTCCTTGTAGCGTTGAATCGGAAAAGCAAATGATGGAGATAGCACTTGCCTTGTCGAAGATTACCCAAGTGAAAGTTCTTCGTGGCGGCATTTGGAAGCCCCGTACCCGTCCAAGCGACTTTGAGGGAAAGGGAGAAGAAGGCTTAAGATGGTTGCTGCAAGCCAAACGGGAGACAGGTTTGTTGACGGCGACAGAAGTGGCTATCCCTGCTCATGTAGAACTGGCATTAAAATATGAAGTCGATGCGCTGTGGATCGGAGCCCGTACCGTCGTGAATCCCTTTTCGATACAAGCTCTGGCCGATGCTTTAAAAGGCACTGACATACCTGTTTTCATCAAGAATCCGGTATCACCCGATTTAAAGCTATGGATCGGGGCTTTTGAACGTCTGCAAAAAGCAGGCGTGATACGTCTGGCAGGTATTCATAGAGGTTTTCAACATTATAAGGAGACGCCTTATCGTAATTTTCCCATGTGGGAGATTCCGATTGGCTTGGTGCAGAAACTTAACGTTCCTATTGTTACTGATATCAGTCACATGTGTGGCAATCGCGATTTGTTGCAGACAACGGCGCAGTATGCTTTGGACTTGGCCTCCGACGGCTTAATGATAGAATGTCATTGCCATCCTGAAGCAGCCCTCACGGATTCACAACAGCAGATCACTCCTGATTCTTTGAAAGAATTGATTGACAAATTGGAGTTCCGTTCCAAAACATCAGGCATGTCGGAACGCGACTTGGCGGGGATGAGAAGTGAAATTGACGATATTGACAAGGAATTGCTGCAGCTTTTGGCACGACGTATGGATCTGAGCACCCAAATCGGACAATATAAGAAAAGTCACAATGTCACTGTAGTACAAATGGATCGTTGGAACAAAATCCTGGCCGACCATCTTGCTATGGCTGAAATCTTGGGACTGGAGAAGGATATGGTGCAGTCGTTGTTTGAAGCCATCCATAAAGCTTCCGTTGACCGTCAGGCGCGTCTTGACACTTGACAAACGAATAAAGGCCCAGCAGTCTGGACCTTATATTCTTTATTTTAAAAAGAGTAGTATTTGTTATTAAAAGGAGATGCAAAAGTATCGTGCTTTTGCGCATCTGCCAAGAATTATGATGTTTCAAATCTACACTTTTATCAACAAAAATCAAATACCATGCTGTTAATCAGCATTTTGTGTTTTTGTAATCAAAATAAGAGGCTGACAATGATTTAGTTAAATACATGAAGGGTATTGTCACTGGCGTTGTATGACCAGCGATATTGGATGAGCTCATATTCCCCATCCCCGTCGAAGACAGAACCGTCTAGAATATTATAACGGATGCCATTGCAATTGTCAATAACGAAGATTCCATCGGTAATAAGTCGGGTACAAGTGTCGCCTGAGCAACATGCATCGGGATAATTTGGCGGGAAGCGGTCGTAAACTCGGAACTCGTAATCATAGGAAGGCATTCTATAAACGATGTAGCCACGGCTTGCACTGTTAATTTCTGGTTTAAGATAAACATAATTTCCTGAAAAGTTCAACGAGTAATAATACGATTGGTTCAGGTTGATCGTAAAGTCCGTATAAGCACCAGGAAAATTAGGGTTTTCATTCCATTCATGACAGCCGACTGCGAGCAACGACAACGTAAAAAGAAAAATATATCTACAAATGTGTTTCATACATGCAAATAAACGGAAAAAAGCAATATGATGTATGCCGAACAGACAAAATCACTATTTTTGCTTATTGAATCATTTGTTTTATGAGAAAAAAAGTCTTTTCCATATTGGTTTTTTGTTTCTGTTTTATTTCAGTTCTTTCGACATCTTGTGCAAGTCGTTCTTCTCGTGCCATGCGGAAGGCAGAACGGCAGATGGAAAGGGTAGAGAAGCAGTCGAAGCGGCAGTATAAGAAAGCCAAGGAGGCGCATTTCAAGCATCAGGCGAAGAAAACAAAAAAAATGATCAAACAAGACAGGCGTCATTCCAGAAGGATGCGTAATCACAAACGTTCTAATCCCTACTTTTCTTGAGTTTTTACGCCAAATGGCACTAGAATCAGGCATCAGCGGATGTTTTTTAACGTCCATTTTTATGCCTTTGTAAATAATTAAGATATAGAGACTTATAGCTTTTTGTCTGTTTTTTTTGAAAAAAAACGCGGGAAAATTGTTTTTTTTCTTGTGTACCTCAAAATAAGGTTGTACTTTTGACAACTTTTAATGCACTTAAAGAGTAGTATAACATAAAATTCAAAGGTATGTTTAAACATTTACTAATGACCCTTGCTATTGTGTTGGCAACAAGCATGTTGGCCTTCGCCCAGCAAGGAAGACTGAAAGGTAAGATTACTGACGAGACAGGTGAGCCTGTTCCATTTGCGAACGTCATTGTTGAAAAAGGCGGTACGCAGGTGGGTGGTGCTTCATCCGATTTTGACGGTAACTACGACATCAACCCGATTCCTCCGGGAACGTATGAACTGAAGGCGAGCTGTATTGGCTATAACGCGTTCGTGCTGCACGGATTGGTTATTCCTGCCAATAAGATCACCGATTACAACATCAAGATGACCAGTGGCGCCATCAACTTGGGTGAAGTTACGGTCATTGACTACGAGATTCCTCTGATCTCGAAGGATAACACCACATCAGGTGCATCCATCACGGCTGAGGAAATCTCCAAACTGCCAAACCGTTCTGCAGAGGGCGTTGCCTCCAGCGTAGGTGGTGTGTTCTCCAGCGACGGTGAAGTTGGTAGTATCCGTGGTTCCCGTGAAGCTGCCGTCTACTACATCGACGGTGTGAAGGTCATCGGTAGTGCAAGTGTGCCTCAAGGCGCCATCGACCAGGTGGACGTCATCTTGGGTGGTACTCCTGCCATGTACGGTGACGCTATGGGCGGTATCATCAACATGACCACCAAGGGCCCCAGCCGTACCTTCGGCGGTGGTATCGAGTATGAAGCCTCTGTGGAAGGCTATGGCCACCACCGTTTGGGCTTCAGCTTGCAAGGACCACTCATCAAGGGTAAGAAAGCGGAAAGCGCCCTCCTCGGTTTCTTCTTGGCTGGTGATATCAACTATAACAGACACGGCGCTCTTTCAGCTACTGGTTTCAATGTGGCTAAAGACGATTGGCAAGAGTTCCTTGAAACGACTCCTCTTCGTCTCTCCGGACTTGGCACTGGCACCTATCAGAATGCTGCCTTTACCCGTGACGAAAATCTTTACAACACGAAGTTCTCACCTAATACAAGACGTCAGAGCATCAACCTCTCTGGCAACATCAATGTCCGTACAGGTGCCAATACCAACCTGACCATTGGTGGTTCTATGTATAAAGGAGGTGGTCGTTATGCCGCTGGCAGAAGCTACTACTACTTCGATTCCGACAAGAACTATCGCAGCCTCTCAAGCACCTATCGTGGTTATGTTCGTTTCACCCAGCGTTTCCCCTCCGATCCGGAAAGCACTTCGCTGATCAAGAACTTCTATTATAGCATCCAGGCTGACTATACCCATGTTAAGAGTGAATCGGGTGACCCCGACTTGTGGGACAACCTCTTCGCTTATAACAACCTTGGCAAGTTCACCACCTACAAGTCTCCGACCTTCCAGCTTGCTAACGTTGACTCCGTCTTGGTGGATGGCAGTCATTACCAAAACTTCACTAACGTTTGGCAATTGAACAGCTGGGACTACGACACCCTCGTTTCTTTCGAAGCTTCCGAGTTCAACCCGCTTCTGTCGAGATATGTCGAAAACTACTACGACCTGTACAGCCCCTATGGTGCTGCCGGCTATTTCAACAACATGACTAACATCCAGTTGAACAATGGTCTGATCAACGGTTTGACTCCTGATGCCGCTTACGGCATTTATCCTGTCCCAGGAACAGTCCAGGACAGCTACGGCAAGTCAGTGTCTGACCAGATCGCTGTTAACGTTAACGTGTCAATGACCGTCGGTAACGGTGAGTCTAGCCACGAAGTGAAAATGGGTGCCCAATACGAACAGAGAAACGACGCTTCTATGTCGTACTCCTCCAACTATTGGACCCTGATGCGTGACTTGGCCAACTTCCACATTAAGGAATTGGATATGGATCATCCATATGCTAGCAGTTATGACGGTTATGTCGATACTGTTTGGTATCACAGACTGTATGACGGTGCTTCACAATACACCTTCGATAAGGAATTGCGTAAGGCTATGGGTCTTCCAGTCAACGGTCTTGAATACATTCTTATCGATACTTACGACTTTAACGACAACACCATCAAATATTATGATGCTGACGGTAATATGCATACCGGTCGTGTCAACGGCGGTCTTGACCTGAGCATGTTTGCCGCTGACGAGTTGACCCGTGACGGTAGCTTCTACGTTTACTATTATGGTTACACCTACGATGGTGACAGAAAGTACGGTCTTACCGAGCGTCCTTCACTTGAAAAATTCTTTGAAGATGAAAGCCGTCCTGTCGGTGCCTTCCAGCCGATTTACGTTGCTGGTTACATCCAGGACAAGTTCGCTTTCAAAGACCTTATATTTAATATAGGTGTACGTGCCGACCGTTTCGATGCTAACCAAAGCGTCTTGAAAGACCCGTATATCCTTTATGACTTCAATACTGTCGGCGATGTTGCCAAGAGCGGCAGCAACGGCAGATATGTCGAACTCGGTTCTGGTGACGACATTAACACCTTTGAAATTCCCGATAACATTGGTGATGACTACGCCATTTATGTCAATAAGATTAGCGACATGACAAGTGTTGTTGGTTATCGTTCTGGCAATACCTGGTACAATGCCGACGGTGTTGAAATCGCCGATCCGAGTGTCTTGGACTATGGTACGGGTGTTTCGCCTTGGGTGAAGAACCCCAGCCAACAGCGTGTTGACATTCACTCCTTCAAGGACTACGATCCTCAGTGGAGCATCATGCCACGTATCTCCTTCTCCTTCCCGATTTCTGACGAAGCTTTGTTCTTCGCTCACTACGATGTGCTGACGCAGCGTCCTTCCAGTAACTACTTCATGAGCCCGTTGAATTATTACTACTTCAACGACGTGTCTGGCACCCTCGCCAACCCCGACTTGAAGCCTATGCAGACCATCGACTACGAACTCGGTTTCACCCAGAAGGTCACTAACACCTCTTCGTTGACGATTACGGCTTACTATCGTGAGCTCCGTAACATGATCCAGATGTTCCGTTTCAACGGTGCATTCCCGAAGGCATACAACTCCTTCAGCAACCTCGACTTCGGTACCGTCAAGGGTTTGACCGCCGAATACGACTTGCGTAGAACGAAGAACGCTCGTGTGCGTGCCAGCTATACCTTGCAGTTTGCAAATAGCACTGGTTCTTCTACCACCACGGCTTCCGCTTTGATTGCTGCTGGTGTGCCTAACTTGAGATCCACCTTCCCGACCAATGCTGACCGTCGTCATGGCTTTGCCCTGACACTTGACTATCGTTACAGCAATGGTAAGAAGTATGATGGTCCTGTCATCAAGCGTGAAAAGAGCGGCAAAGCTCCTCTGCAGATTTTAGCTAATACCGGTTTTGCTCTGACAGTCCAGGGCGGTTCTGGTACTCCTTACACTGCTTCACGTACGGTTTCATCCCCGATTTCAGGTGGTAATAGCTTGCTCCAAGGTACTTACAACGGTTCTCGTATCCCCGCATCCTTCCGTTTTGACCTTCGTGTTGACAAAGACTTCAACTTTACTCTTGGTGGTAAGAAAGAAGGAAGCACTGGTCGCGATGCTTTCGTGAATGTCTACCTGCAAGTGCTGAACCTGCTCAATTCGAAGAACATCACCTGGGTGTATCCTTCCACCGGTAACGCCAACGATGATGGTTATCTGTCAGCTCCCGAATGGCAGCGTGAAATCAACAGTCAGATCGACCCGCAGGCCTTCATCGAAATGTACAGACTCTATGTCAATTCAGGCGGTAACTATTCTACGCCTCGTCAAATCAGAGTCGGTTTAAGCTTTAACTTCTAATTACGAGAAGAATTTCATAACGATAAATCACTTAAATTATGAAGAATATATTTCGTTTACTTCTTGCAGCACTGCTTATCGTAGCTGCTATGATTCCAGGAAAGGCTGAAGTTTGCAAGTATGATGACGGTGGTAAAGGCAACCGCTCTTTGAAACAGACGACAGCCGGATGTTCTCCATCCTCTGCTTTTGAATGGTTGGACATCAATAATGTGAAAACACGTATCAATGCTGGTGGCGATATGTGGTGGGACCTTCCTTCAGGAACCGGTTCCAAGTACTATATCCCCGCAAATGGTGCTGCAACGTCTCTGTTCGCAGGCTCTTTGTGGATCGCCGGTGTTGATATCAACCACCAGTTGAAATGTGCTGCCCTGCGATTCCGTCAGGTCGGTAACGACTACTGGACCGGTCCTCTGACCGTTGACGGTTCCGCCGCTATTGACGATGTCACTTGTGCTCAGTGGGACCAAATGTTTAAGATCACCCGTGCTGAAGTGGATGAGTTCCTCTCCAATTTTGATGAGAACGGCGTTCTTGACCCAAGTTATAAGGTTCCTAATATCATTAAGAATTGGCCTGCTCACCCGGAGAGCCTTGGCGGCTCCACTCTTCCTGTGAGCCACTATCTCGCTCCTTTCTATGATAAGGATGGCGATGGCGAATACAATTGGGAAGTTGGTGATTATCCTTATTACGATCTTGAAAATGAACTCTGCCACACCAAGATTCCGACAATGGAGGAAGAAATCGGCGGAACAGTTCATGGATCCATTCTTGTTGACCAGGTGCTGAAAGGCGACCAGACACTTTGGTGGATTTTCAATGATAGAGGTGCATCTCACACTGAATCCAGCGGTGATGCTATTGGTATCGAAGTTAGAGCACAGGCTTTCGCTTTTGCCACCAACGACGAAATCAACAACATGACCTTCTGCAGTTACGAAATCATCAACCGTTCTACTTATGAACTGACGGGCACGTACTTCTCACCTTGGACGGACGTTGACCTCGGTTATGGTTGGGACGACTACATTGGATGTGACGTTAGGCGTGGTCTCGGTTATGGTTATAATGGTACTGCTGTCGACGGTAGCGGTGAACCTGAAGCTTACGGTTCACAGCCTCCTGCGATTGGTATCGACTTCTTCCAGGGACCTTATATGGATCCTGACCAACTCGATAATCCTAAGTACCAGTATACCTATACTACCTCGTACGAAATCGATCCTGTCACAGGCGATACTTTGAACACCTATTATTCCGCCTCTGACTCTACGCAACTCTGCGACGAAAGTATCAACGGTGTTAACTTCGGTAATGGCATTATTGATGATGAACGTTTCGGTATGCGTCGTTTCGTGTTCCACAACAACGGATCTGGAGACAACTGCGACCCGCAGACTGCTCCTGAATACTACAACTATTTGCGTGGTATTTGGAAGAATGGTCAAAAGATGCGTTACGGCGGCGATGCTTACGCTACGGGTGTTGTTGGTCCTGAATGCGACTTCATGTTCCCTGGTGATACCGACCCGTGCAACTGGGGTACCAATGGCGTTCCTCCTGGGGGCGGCTACAACCAGAACGGCCTCTATTGGACTGAAGAGACCTGCGGCAACTCGCCTAGCGACCGTCGTTTCATGCAGTCAGCTGGTCCTTTCACTCTGAAACCAGGTGCTGTTAACTACATCACTTTCGGTGTGCCGTGGGCTCGTGCTACATCAGGTGGCGCTTGGGCTTCTGTCGAACTCCTGCGCGTCGTTGACGATAAGTGCCAGGCTTTGTTCGATAACTGCTTTAAAGTCATCGATGGTCCTAATGCTCCTGACCTGACGATTCGTGAACTTGACCAACAGCTGATCATTTATCTTTCAAATTCGGCAATTTCCAACAACTATAAAGAAGGTTATTCTGAACTTGATCCTGAGATTCCGGAATACATGGCTAATGACACGTTGATGGAGAATCCTTTGGACCGTTACTATCGTTTTGAAGGTTATAAGGTTTATCAACTTGCTAATGGTGAAGTTGGTGCTGACGAACTTAGCAATCCTGATAAGGCTCGCTTGATCTTCCAATGCGATATTAAGAACAATGTGACCCGCCTGGTCAACTATGAATATGATGATCAGATCCAAGCCAATGTTCCTTCTCTTATGGTTTCGGGCGGCGATGCCGGTATCACGCACAGCTTTGTCGTTACCGATGACGCTTTCTCAACGAGCGACAACCCGACCTTGGTCAACCATAAGACCTATTATTTCATGGCTGTGGCCTATGCTTACAACAACTACCTTACCTATTCACAAGAACCTGGTGACTTTAATGGCCTGTATGGTCAGATGAAGCCTTACCTCGAAGGACGTAAGAATATCCAATGCTATTCTGCTATTCCGCACAAAATCATGAATGGTACGGTTCTGCGTTCAACCTATGGCGATCGTCCTTCGGTTAAGCGTATCGTGGGTGTTGGTAATGGCGGTAATGAACTCGAACTCTCAGACGAGACAGTTGAAGAGATCTTGAGCAAGTCTCCAGCCAATCCGGAAACCGGCATTGTGTTCGGCCATCCAGATTATCCTGTGGCATACCATCCTGTTTATAAGGAAGGCTATAGCCCGCTCAATGTCAAGATCATTGACCCGTTGAATGTGAAGACTACGGATTATGAACTTTGGTTTGATGACTTTGAAAAAGTTTACACGCAGCACGTCACTGGCAACAATAACATTTTTGGCGATTCTGCATTCCGCATGGCATCACATTGGTATTTGAAAGACCTTCAAACTGGCGAAGTCTTCGAGAGCGATACCACTACTGTCTATGCTGATGAAAAGATGTTTATTGACAGAGGTTTGTCCATCAACATTACTCAGACCTATCCTATCGGACCTAACGTGGTGGGTCAGTACTGGGACGACAATGCTTGGCATACCGCCTATGATGTTATCGAACCTAAGAACGGTGTGTTGAATTCTTCAATTGAATTTGAAGATCCGACTCATCCTTGGCTTGATGGTATCCGCGATAAGGATATCCCGAATTCTGTTCTGAACTGGATCCGTTCTGGTAACTATGTCGACCAAAACGAAGGTACCAACAACGACTATAACATGACGAACAATATGCCTTACGACCCCGATCAGAACTTTGAAAAAGTCGCTAATGGCACATGGTCACCTTATGTCCTTTGTTCATACTCTGGACAAGGTACTGCTACCAACCCGGGTCCTGTTTTCAACGCGAACTCTCGTGATGGTAAGTATTTCCAAAAGACCGCCAGCATTGATGTTGTCTTTACATCTGATCGTTCCAAGTGGACACGTTGCCCTGTCGTAGAAATGTGTATGGATGAACGTCTTTCTGAAGGTGGCGCCAAGCGTTTCAATCTTCGTAAACATGCCTCTATTGACATGGATGGTAATGCCTATGAAGGTGCTTTTACTGATGAAGGCAGTGACAACCCGAATGATCCTAACTACATTGCTTCACAAGGAATGGGATGGTTCCCGGGCTATGTCATCGATGTCGAGTCTGGTGCCCGTCTGAACCTGATGTATGGTGAGGATTCCTATTTGGACGATTTCAATGGACGTGACATGATGTTCAATCCTTCCAAGCTTTTGAAGAGTACAGTTGAATCAAACGATGAAGATGCCCAACTCTATGACCCATCTGTTATCCGTAATTATGGCGTTGACAATGAGCCAGTCATGGGTGGTAAGCATTTTGTCTACATCTTTGGCATGGATTCACCAGCTTCTTATCCTCCTGGCACTCCTTATACTGAATTGGATTGCCCCGCTTATGATGCCGGTAGATACCTCCATAAGACAATGAGCTACATTCAGGGCCTTTCCGCTAACCTGGCCAAGGTGATGAACATCTTGTTCTATGCTCAGGTTATGTGGGTTGGCATGCCGATGGGTATTGAAGGCGCTGAATGGCTGCCTGAAGGCAATGATTGCCGTGTCCGTATCCGTCTCGCTAAACCTTATGATGTTGGCTATGGTCCGATTGCTTTGGATTCTCTCTACAGCGATCTTGACATTAATAACCTGAATCCTAAGTATCAATTCTCTATCGAAGGTCTTGACCCGGTAGATAATGACCCCGAAAAGACAGATTCTGATCTTGATCAGATCGCAGTGGTGCCTAATCCGTATTACGCTTATTCTGAGTACGAAGGCAATGCTTTGACCAATAGAGTCAAAATAACGAATCTGCCTGACAACTGCGTCGTTACCATTTACACTCTTAGCGGCACAAAGGTGCGTCAGTTCAAGAAGTTCAGCTCTCAGACCTATCTGGAATGGGATCTCACGAACTTCTCCAACACGCCTGTCGCCAGTGGTTTCTACTTGATTCACGTCAAGGATTACACCAGTGGTAAGGAAAGAGTCATCAAGTTCTTTGGTGCTATGCGTAAAGTTGACCTGAACACATTCTAAATTTAATGTAATTGCTAACTTTTAAAATATCAGAATCATGAAGAAATCATTAGGATATATAATTATGAGCCTTGTAATCCTTCTGGGATTTAGCGCTCCACAAGCATTTGCAGGTAATCCGGACCGTTCAGGACAAGCTGGCGCAGCAGAACTGCTAATTAATCCTTGGGCTGCTTCGTCAGGCTGGGGCAATGCAGGCATGTCATATGTCCATGGCGTCGAAGCCATCTTCGGCAATGTGGCTGGCATCAGCACCACCAACAGACTGGAACTGAACTTCTCTCACACCAACTGGCTGGTTGGTCTGCCGAGCAATGACATCAGAATCTCTTCCTTTGGCCTTCTCGCTCGCGTTGGAGAGTCAAGTGTGTTGGGTCTGTCGTTAATGTCCTTCAACATCGGTGAAATTCCGGTTACGACAACTGGTAATCCTGATCCAGGTTCACTTGGAACATTTGAACCCAAATTGATGAACATTAACCTTGCTTTTGCAAAGTCGTTCTCCAACAGCATCAGCGGTGGCTTCAACTTGAAGATCATCAACGAGTCCATTCATGATATGTCTGGCACGGGCGTTGCTCTCGATGCCGGCATCCAGTATGTCACCGGTCCTTTCGATAACGTCCACTTCGGTATCACGCTGAAGAACATTGGACCCACCATGAAGTTCTCGGGCGACGGACTTTCCTTCAAGTCGTTCCTCACCTTTGGTGATCCTAACCAGTTCACGATGATCCATCGTGTCGACGAATTCGAACTTCCGACACAGTTGAGCATCGCAGCTGCCTACGACTTTAACTTCGAAAACATGTCGAGATTCACTGTAGCTGGTAATTTCTGCTCCAACTCTTTCACCAATGACCAGATCACTCTTGGCTTTGAGTATGGCTGGAGAGAAATCCTGCTGCTCCGTTGCGGCTACACTTACGAGAAGGGTATCTTCTCAAAAGGTGAAAATGGCGCTGGTAGTGCTATCTACGACAGAGACGAATGCATGAATGTGAATAGAGGTCTCGCCGCCGGCTTGTCTGTCCAGATCCCGCTCAGTAAGGACGAGAATGGCATGAAGCTCGCAGTGGATTACTCCTACAGAGACACCTACACGTTCAACGGTACCCATACCGTTGGTGCGAGAATTATTTTCTAAAATGCCTTGCATTTGAAATAAATTCGTATCTTTGCAGCGTAAATGAAAAGCAGACCCTTATTTCGGTAAGGGTCTCTTTTTTGCAATCTTTTGAAATTATATTATTATGTCAGAAATTAAATACTTTACCCAAGAGGGTTTGCAGAAACTGAAAGATGAGCTCGAAGACCTCATGCTTCGTGAACGTCCGCGTATCGTCCAAGCGATCCAGGAAGCACGCGATAAAGGTGACCTTTCTGAAAATGCCGAATACGATGCTGCTAAGGAAGCTCAAGGTCTGCTCGAAGCCAAGATCGCCGAGTTGCAAGACCTCATCTTTAACGCCCGCATTCTTGATGAATCAAAGATAGACAGTTCCAAAGTGCTGCTCTATTCCACCGTAAAGCTTAAGAACAAAGCCAATAACGCCATCATGACTTATAGCATTGTTCCTGAAAAGGAAGCGAACTTCAAGGAAGGCAAACTTTCTATCAACTCGCCTATTGGGCAGGGATTGTTGGGCAAACAGGTCGGTGATGTGGCTGAAATTGCAGTGCCTGCCGGTAAGATTCAGTTTGAAATCCTTGAAATAACCCGTCAATAATACGATTATGGCCACCATTTTCTCTAGAATCATCAAAGGGGAGATCCCCTGCTATAAAATCGCCGAGAACGATCAATTCTTTGCCTTTCTTGACATCAACCCGTTGTCAATGGGCCATACGCTGGTCGTTCCGAAAAGAGAAACGGATTATATCTTTTCTCTCGAAGATGAAGAGCTGGCCGAGATGAGCGTTTTTGCCAAGAAGGTGGCTGCTGCCATCGAGAAGGCTATGCCTTGTCAGCGTATCGGTGTTGCCGTGATCGGTTTGGAAGTGCCTCATGCTCACATCCATCTGATTCCTATCAACAAAGAGAGCGATATGGATTTCAGAAAAGAGCATCTCCATCTGAGCGAAGAGGAATTCTTGGAAGTCCAAAAACGTATCGTGGAGCAGTTCTGACACAATAATCATAACAATGAAAAAGGGACGAGCAATCGTCCCTTTTTTTGTTTAACTGCCAAAGTTATCATATAGGATGTTCTCTTCAGGAACGCCGAGTTCGTCCAGCATCTTGAAGACGGCCGAAATCATCATCGGCGGACCGCAGAGGTAGTATTCTATCTCTTCTGGCTCTGGATGGTCTTTCAGGTAGTTGTTGTAGATGACATTGTGTATGAAGCCAACATCGCCGGTCCAGTGATCCTCAGGTTTTGGCTCCGACAAAGCGATATGAAAACTGAAGTTAGGATGTTGCTTCTCCAACTGCGTAAAATCATCGACATAAAACAGCTCACGGAGAGAACGGCCGCCGTACCAGAACGAGGCCTTCCTTTGCGTCTGTTTCGTCTTGATCTGGTCGAAGATCTGCGACCGCATGGGAGCCATGCCGGCGCCACCGCCGATAAACATCATCTCGCGGTCAGTATCCTTGACGTGGAAGTCGCCATAAGGGCCGCTCACCATTACCTTGTCGCCAGGTTTTAAGGAATAGATGTACGAAGAGCAGATGCCTGGGTTGACATTCATCATTTTGCCCGCTTTGCGGTCAAACGGCGGCGTAGCGATCCGAACATTCAGCATGACGATATTTCCCTCGCTTGGAGCGTTGGCCATCGAATACGCCCTGAATTGGGGCTCGGGATTGCGCATCTGTAAGTCCCACAGCTGGAGCTTGTCCCAATCTCCGCGGTATTCCGGGTCGACATCAATGTCCTTGTAGTCGACGGAAACCTTTGGCACATCGATCTGTATGTAACTGCCAGCTTCGAACTGTAGGCTTTCGCCTTCAGGCAGTTTGACGACAAATTCCTTGATAAAGGTGGCCACATTATGATTCGAGACCACTTCACATTCCCATTTTTTGATGTTTAGAATGGATTCGGGGACTGCGATCTTGAGGTTTTCGTTTACCTTGACTTGACAGCCCAGTCTCCAATGGTCTTGAATCTGTTTTCTGGAAAAGAATCCGGTTTCGGTGGGCAAGATGCTTCCTCCGCCTTCAACGACCCGGCACTTGCATTGGCCACAGGATCCTTTGCCGCCACAGGCGGAAGGCAGAAAAATCTGTTCGTTGGCAAGAGTGGAAAGGAGCGAGCTCCCTGGTTGTACTTCCAGGTCTTCCTTTCCATTGATGTTGACCTTTACTTTTCCTTGGGGGATCAGTTTGTTGCGGACAAATATCAGCAAAGCGACCAACAGCATCACGATGACTAAGAAAACGGCGATGCTCAGCAGGATGGTGGAAGTGGTGTTTTGAAGGAATATCATGACTGCAACGTTTAATTATAGTTTTATTCCCATAAACGCCATAAAGGCGATACCCATTAAACCCGTGATAATAAACGAGATTCCTACACCCTGAAGGGCTTTGGGAATCTTGGAATAACGTAATTTTTCGCGAATGGCGGCGATGGCCACGATGGCCAATAGCCAGCCTATGCCTGAGCCGAGACCGAACACGGCCGCTTCGCCCACGTTGCTGAAGGCGCGTTCCTGCATGAAGAGCGAGCAACCCAGGATGGCGCAATTTACCGCAATCAGCGGCAGGAAGATGCCCAAAGCGGAATACAGCGAGGGCGTGAAGGTCTCAATAATCATCTCTAAGATCTGCACAATGGCGGCGATGATGGCGATGAAAAGAATATAGGTCAGGAAACTCAAATCAACCGTGGCGAATCTTGGACTAATCCATGCCAACGCGCCAGGGGAGAGTAGGTATTTGTTAATCAAATAATTGACAGGAACGGTAACCACCAATACAAAGGTCACGGCCAGGCCTAATCCTGCACTTGTCTTCACCGTCTTTGAAACAGCAAGATAAGAGCACATACCCAAGAAGTATGCGAAGATCATGTTGTCGACGAAGACCGATTTAATGAACAGGTTGAAGTATTCCATGGCCGCTTAGTTTTGGTTGTTTTCCTGCATTTCGGGGTTACGTGTGCGCTGGATCCAGATGATTATGCCGACCACGATAAGTGCCATAGGGGGCAATATTATCAAGCCATTGTTTTGATACCCTGCCTCGTAGAACGATTGCGGGATGACTTGATAACCGAGCAAAGTCCCCGAACCAAGCAACTCTCTGAAGAACGCCACGATAATGAGTATCAAACTATATCCGAATCCGTTGCCCAATCCATCTAAGAACGACTCTCCTGGTCCATGCGAAAGCGCAAAAGCCTCTAAACGCCCCATGATGATGCAGTTGGTGATGATAAGACCCACATACACGGAGAGTTGTTTGCTGACTTCGTAAGCAAAGGCCTTCAGGAATTGGTCGATCATGATGACCAAGGTGGCGACTACCACGAGTTGCACGATGATTCGGATGCGCGAAGGGATGCCCTTGCGCAGCAACGAGATGATGAGGTTGGATAGGGCGGTCACAATCGTCACAGAGGCTCCCATCACCAAGGCGGGTTTAAGTTGGGCGGTCACGGCCAAGCATGAGCAGATACCCAGCACCAACACGGTGACGGGATTGGTCTTGCGCAAGGGTTCTATGACGAGTTTTTTTAGGTTGGACATGACTTATTCTCCTCTTGCTGCAAATTTCTTCAAGTATGCTGAATACTTCTCCAATGTACTATCAATCATTTCTTTAACGCCATTCGAGGTCTTGGTAGCCCCTGTGATGGCATCAAATTCAATCGGGACCAGAGTGCCGTTGTCCATAATCTGTTTGCTTGCAAACTGGCCTTGGAACTTCTCTGTGGTAATCTCGCCTCCCAAGCCTGGGGTCTCCGACTTGTGGCCAAAAGTGGCGCCTACCACCGTCTTGCCGTCGGAGGCAATGGCCAGGTAGCCCCAGATGGGACCCCAAAGACCGTTGCCCTGCATGGGGATGACGCTGGTCTTACGGTCGATGACAAACACGGGCAAGCCTTCGTCTTTTTCGGTGGGATTTCCGTTTTCGTCTAATAGGAACTCCGACGTGCAGTGTTTCTCAAACAGCAGTGCCGCATTCTTGGCGTTGACATTGGGGATGCCCGCAGCCGTGAGGATGTTGATGCGCTTCTCATTCTTTGCGTTGCGGTCCTGGAATGGCTGCAGCCACAGTGCTGTGACCGCAAGTAACACCGCTACGATGACGATTAGAATCGTGGCGTATAAGAAGATATATCGGTTGCTGTTGATGTCTTTCTTCATAGGACGGTGGTTTTTTGTTTGACTAGAGCGCGTTTTTGGCGCATTTTGATGTTACGTGCCACGACGCAGTGGTCGATGAGCGGCGCGAAGCAGTTCATGAGCAGGATGCTGAGCATCATGCCTTCGGGATAGGCGGGGTTGATGACACGCAACATCACGGCGAAGATGCCGATGAGCAGACCATAGATCCACTTGCCCGTGTTGGTCTGTGCTGCCGTGACAGGGTCGGTGGCCATGAAGACCGCACCGAACATGAAGCCGCCCATGAGGTAATGGTAGTAGAACGGCAACTGCATATAAGCGTTAGCACCAATGGCGTTGAACAACAAGCCCATGAGGCCGCCGCCAACGATGACGGAGAACATGATGCGCCAACTGGCAATACCCGTTAGCAATAATATTATGGCACCCAATAATATGGCAATCACCGATGTCTCACAGGAAGACCCGGGTATCGTTCCGATGAACATATCTAAGGCAGATGCCGAAGGCTGTATTCCTGCGGCCAGTTCCGCAAGAGGTGTGGCACTCGTGATGGCATCGGTGCCCCAAAGGTCAGCGGCAATCCAAACATTATCGCCTGACATTCGTGTGGGATAGGCGAAGAACAGGAAGGCACGCGCCACCAAGGCAGGGTTGAGGAAGTTCATGCCTGTGCCGCCAAAGGCCTCCTTGCCGATGATGACGGCAAAGGCGGTGGCGAGGGCAAGTTGCCACAAGGGCGTAGTGACGGGCACAATCATCGGGATAAGGAATCCCGTGACCAAAAAGCCTTCATTCACCTCGTGATGACGTATCTGCGCAAAAGTAAACTCGATGCCCAAACCGACGATATAGGACACCGCCAGCATGGGAAGCATCCTAAGGAATCCGAACCAGAGGCAGTACCACCAACTGGCAACGGTGCCTAGCTCATAAGGCCAATCCGTGGCATGGAGCGAGGTCTGAAAGCCGATGTTCCACATGCCGAAGAGCATGGCAGGCGCAAGGGCGATGACGACCGTGATCATGGCGCGTTTCAGGTCGACGGCATCGCGGATCTGACAACCTCGTTTTGTGGTTGTGTCGGGGACAAAAAGGAAACTCTCAAAGGCCTCGAAGGTGGATTGCAACCAGGCAAAGCGTCCGCCTTCAACGAAGTTTGGCTTAATGTTGTCGACATAACGCCGCAAACTGCTGATATGGTCTTTGAGTCGCCCTTCATGTCTTTTCTTTGGAGCGATGAAACTGTCGTTGGGTTTTTGACGATAATTGGATTTATGATGCTGTTGGGTCATGCCTGTTTACAAAGAAGTTTATTAATCATTTTCTTTTCGCACCAAGTCCAACCCTTGTCGGATAATCGCTTGAATGTCGTTTTTAGAGGTATCGATAAACTCGCAGAGGGCAAAGTCTTCTTCGTCAACTTCATAGATGCCGAGGTTTTCCATCAGGTCGATGTCGCCCACGATGCAGGCTTTGATGAGTTGCATGGGATAGATGTCGAAAGGAAACACCTTCTCGAACGCTCCCGTCACCACGAAAGGCCGTTTCTCGCCATGCATGTTGGTGTCAAGTTCAAAAGCAGGTTGGAGGTCGTTTGGAACAAAAGCCGAAGGGAAGGTCCTGGAGAAACTGAATTTTTTGAATCCAGGCCACATCCACCCCAGCATTTCTTCCCGATGGTTGCCCTCAGGAATGGCCGTTAACATGTTGTGGTAGAAGCCGATGAAGCCGTCCGCCTCGCTCTTGATGCCAGTCAGCACATTGCCACTGATGAGCCGGTAGTTTGGATTACAGCATTGGCCATCGGTCATTTCTCTGATGGAAGCGCCGAGTTCGGTCCTGACATAATGCGGGTTGACAAAACCTGTTCCCGCCAAAGCATAAAGCCTAGTGAAATCGGGTCTGCCGCTAAGGAAAAGACGTCCGATGTTGATGACGTCCTGCAAGGCGCAAAACCATACGGTCTCTCCTTTGTTGATTGGGGCGATCTTGTTGATTTGCGTGCCTATATTGCCGGCAGGATGCGGACCGCTGAACCAATGCAAGCTGACGTTCTTCGCTTTGAGCAAAGGCTCGGATTTGGTCTTTTCAGCATGAAGGCTGAGATGCACTTTCCCATCGGTAAGGACAGAGAGAACGTCCAATCCTTTTTGCAACGAGTCGGGGAAATGGCTGGCAATGAAATCCATGTCGGGCGCCAAGGGCGATGTGTCGAAACCGGAGATGAAGAACGCTTTCGGCATGTCGTCAGGATTGGCGATACAGGAATAGGGCCTTTGCCGTATCGTGGGCCAGAGACCGCTTCCGAGCAAGACTTGCTTGATGTTTTCCTTGTCTAAAGGCCTGTCGACATCAAAATCTATTGCATCTTTTTTGCCATCAGAACGAATGACGATGGCCTCGAGCCGTCTTTTCTCGCCACGGCGAATGGTTTCCACGGTGCCGCTGACGGGTGAAACGAACTTGATTCGCTCGTCGTGTTTGTCGTGAAACAGCGGGGTGCCTGCTTTCACCATCTCGCCTTCTTGCACTAACAGTTTGGGAAGGACGTAGTGAAAATCAATAGGTTGGATGGCATAATGCTCGGCATTGACAACACGAACGGCACATTCTGCTTTGCCTTTCAGCTTGATGTCGAGACCTTGCTTAATCTTGATGACTTTTGCCATGGACGAGGATTTGGCGCAAAGATACGGATTTGTTGCATAGTTTATTGAGGCGCATTGGGAATAGTTTTTGTAACTTTGCACACTAAACGATAAAAAACGACAGCCATGATGAAGAAGACGTTGCTATTTTGCCTTTTTATCCTCTTGACGATGAAGCTATTTGCCATAGAATTGCCTTTTTGCGGTGATGTCAACTATAAGCCTGAAGTGCAAACGGTTTTGCTCTATGCCGATGGCGACCAGTTGAAGGATCCCATCATTCCTTTGGATAACATGATGGGCCGTCTGACTTTGAGTTTTGATATACTCAATGGTGATGGAGATGTTTTGAATTATACTTTTATACATTGTACACACGATTGGCAACCCACCGATATTCAAAGGATTCAATATGCGTCAGGGTTCGAATCCGACCTCATTGACGACTATGCTTTTTCATTGAACACTGTGGTGGATTTTGTCAACTATCATTTGGCTTTTCCTAACAAAGACATGCATCCGCTCATTTCAGGAAATTATTTGCTTGTCGTGTTTGAAGATGATCTACGGGAGGAAAACATCTATTTCACTAGGCGTTTTATGGTTCTGGACGAGTGCGCCAGTATAGGCGCTGTTGTGCCTCGCTATCCGGATGATCTTAAACTGACAGACACCCATCAACAGCTTGATGTGAAAGCGGTGATGAATAACATTCAAGCCAGCAATGTACAGCAATATACTCATTTGACTATTCGTCAAAACGGACGTTGGGATAATGCCGCCATCGGGTTGCAGCCCACTTTCGTCTACCCCGATCGCATTTCCTTTGAGCATCACCCCATGACGGTTTTTGAAGCCGGTAATCAGTTCCGTAGGTTTAACACTAGCAATTTCTATTTTCAATCAGAGAATCTGGCCCATATCTGGCAGACGGACGATTATTATGCAATTGACATCTCAACATGTGAATCGAGAGCCCACAAACCATATATCTCTTACGAAGACATTCATGGTAAAAAGGTCATATATATCGAAGATGAAAACAAAGACAACGATACGGAAGCGGACTACGCCATGGTAAATTTCTTCCTTAAATGGGATGCTCCCTTACCGACAGAAGACGTTTATATCCTGGGAGCCATCAGCGATTGGACTTTCAGTGAGCGTAATAAGATGATCTACAACTATCATTTGCATGGCTACGAGTGTTCCATGCTGCTCAAACAAGGTTATTACAACTTTATGTTTGTCACTGTTGACCGCAATAGTTACGAGGTGAGGTCGGACATCACGGCGGGCAATTTTTGGGAGACTTACAATGTTTATTCCTTGTATTTCTACTATTATAACGCCGTGAAAGGCTACGATGAGCTAATTGGCTATTCCACTGTGAATTCTCACTGACCATGACCGACGACCGCATCACCTTGTTTGCAGAGGTCCTGCTTCCCATTCCTGTGCCTGGTACTTTTACCTACAGAGTGCCTTATGCCTTGAACGACAAGGTGCGCGTGGGCCAACGGGCGGTGGTGCAGTTTGGAAAGACCAAGATCATGTCCGGCCTGATTGTCGGCCTTAACGAGACGGTGCCCGAAGTTGAGGTGAAATATCTCTCCGACCTGCTGGACTCGGAGCCCATCGTCAATGAGGTGCAGCTGCGTTTTTGGGACTGGATTTGCCAGTATTACATGTGTCATCTCGGCGAGGTGATGCAGGCGGCATTACCTTCCGCTTTGAAGCTGAGCAGTGAGTCGACCATAGCGCTTTCGCCTGATTTTGTACTCGATTCGATGGCTCTGAACGACTATGAATACATGATCGTGGAGGCCTTGCAGATGCAGCCAAGGATTGCTGTCAGCGAAGTGAGCAAAATCATCGGATATAAGAAAGTCATGCCACTCATCCATACCATGATGGAGAAGGGTATCGTCGTGATGGAAGAGGAGCTGAACGAGAAATACAAAGCCAAATACGAACGTTTTGTGCGCCTTTCAGGCGATTATCGTGTTGAATCCCAATTACAGGAGCTGATGGACGCATTGACCAAACGCGCCTATAAGCAATTGGAAATGCTGCTGGCGTTTCTCACGCTTGGTGGCAGTTGCGACCAGGATGTGGCGACCAAGGACTTGCTCAAAAAGGCTGATGCCTCTGCCGCTATCCTTAAGGCTATGGCCGATAAAGGCATCTTCGAGGTCTTCGAGAGACAGGTCAGCCGTTTGAAGGAGTTCAAGGTGCAGACCGATGTGGACAGTATTCAGCTTACTGACGCTCAACAGAAAGCATATGGGGAGATTAAAGCGGGATTCGAAGCAAACAAACCCGTTTTGCTGCATGGCGTGACCTCGTCTGGAAAGACAGAGATCTATATCAAGTTGATCAACGAAGCCGTAGGCCAAGGCAAACAGGTGCTGTATCTGCTTCCTGAGATTGCGCTGACGGCTCAAATCATCAACAGACTGAAACAGTACTTTGGCGATCGATTGGGCGTATACCATTCCCGGTATGGGACCAACGAAAGGGTGGAAGTGCTGGAACAAGTGCGTGACTTCGCCTTAACGAAGTCCCAGCGTCACCAGATTATCATAGGTTCCCGTTCGGCCATCTTTTTGCCCTATTCTGACATCGGCCTCATCATCGTCGATGAGGAGCACGACAGCTCATTCAAACAGATAGACCCGGCACCGCGTTATAACGCCCGTGATGCTGCCATCGTACTGGCATCGATGCATAAGGCGAAAATCCTGTTAGGATCCGCCACGCCCTCTTACGAGAGTTATTTCAATGCGCTCTCTGGACGTTACAGATTGGTGGAGATTATGGAGCGTTTCGGCGGTGTCCAGATGCCCGAAATCGTCCTTAGCGACATGCGGGTGGAACGCAAACGCAAGACCATGCAGGCGGATTTTGGCAGCACTTTGGTCGAGGCCATGAAAGAGACACTGACCGAAGGCAACCAGGTCATCCTTTTTCAAAACAGACGTGGGTTCTCTTTGCGGATAGAATGTGAGGACTGTCATTATGTTCCTCAGTGCGTCAATTGCGACGTGAGTCTCATCTACCATAAGCAACAGAATGTCTTGCGTTGCCATTATTGCGGCTACACGATGAGCGTTCCGACGGAGTGCCCGACTTGCCACAGCACGAGGATAAAGATGCATGGTTTTGGTACGGAGAAGATCGAGGAGGACATCCAGCTGATCATGCCCGATGCTAAAGTGGCACGTCTTGACCTCGACACGACGCGTTCCAGAAACGATTATCAAAGCATTCTGGAGCATTTCCAGGACAGAGAGACAAATATCCTCGTAGGTACCCAGATGGTTACCAAAGGCTTGGACTTCGACTCTGTCAAGGTGGTGGGCATCCTCAATGCGGACAATATGCTGTCATTCCCCGATTTTCGTGCCCACGAACGCAGTTTCCAGCTCATGTCACAAGTGGCAGGCCGTGCCGGTCGCAAAGGTAAGCAAGGCGAGGTCATCATCCAGACGTATGAGCCGACGCATCCCGTCCTGCAAGACGTACTTCGTAACGATTATAAGAGCTTGTATGAAAAGCAGATGGTGGCACGAAAACAATACGGCTATCCGCCTTTCTACCGCATTATCATCATTCGGCTGAAGCATAAGGAATACCAGAAACTGAATCCTGCCGCAGCAGAGCTGGCGGGGATGTTGCGCCCCATCTTCAAGCATGACCTTTTAGGGCCGGAATATCCTGTCGTATCAAGGATTAAAAACTTGTATATTAAACAGATTCTTGTGAAATTTAAACGGGAATACGACACTCGTAAAGTCAAGGAGCTTCTAGAGGCGCAGTTAAAATTGTTCCAGCAGAATCCTGAATACAAGTCGGTGATTGTTCAGATCGACGTCGACCCGATGTAACCCGCATGAATTTCATCTTGCGTTTTGTCCGTTTCAGTACGAAAAAATGTGCTTTCACCGCTTTTATATTCGACAGGTCAAAAAAAAACACGTATTTTCGCTATTCAATTGAAAACGACTCACTTTTTATTGCTCATTCTATGAAAACTCGTTTTTCTCTATTGTTGGCACTGCTATTTGTGTCAACCCTGTCTTTTGCCTCTATACAAGTGAAGGGAAGAGTGTTTGACGGCCTATCGGGCACGGTGATGGAATATGCCACGGTGCGCGCTTTCCGTCAACCTGACAATACCTTTGTTCAAGGGTGCATCACCGAATCCAATGGCGGTTTCGTCTTGGATCTTGACAAGGGAAAGTATTCCTTGGAAGTTCAGTTTATGGGGTATGTGACTCTGTATAAGAGCATCACCCTGTCGGGCGATAAAAACCCCGTTGATTTGGGCCGTATCAACTTGATGCCTGACCAGCAAGTGCTTGATGAGGTAGAGGTCGTGGCAGAGAGGAGCACTTATGAGATGACGCTGGACAAACGTGTCTTCAACGTGGGCAAGGATGTGAGCAATACGGCAGGCAATGCCATCGAGGTGCTGGAAAACATCCCCGCCGTCAGTGTGGACGTTGAGGGTAACGTGAGCCTCCGTGGCGATAACGGCGTACGCATCCTTATTGACGGAAAAGAGTCGGGCCTGTCGGGAATGAGCACCCAAGACGCCCTTCGCACCTTGCAAGGCGACATGATCGAACGCGTAGAGGTCATCACCAACCCTTCTGTGCGTTACGATGCGGAAGGCTCTGCCGGTATCATCAATATCATTTTGAAAAAGGACAAACGTCAAGGTTTTAACGGTGCCGTCAACATCCGAGGAGGCTATCCGTGGCAGTATGGTGGCAGCGTCTCTGCCAACTATCGCTTGAAAAGGTGGAACCTCTTCGCCAGTTATGGCTTTAACAGACGTTCCAATATCGGCGGCGGCATCAATCAGACCAAACGTTTCGATATCATTGACGGTGACACCATTTTCCACCAGATTACCGACCAGACCACGGAACGCACCATGCAGCGCATGGGACATAACGTGCGGGTTGGCGCTGATTATTACATCACCGACCGCGACATCTTGAGTGCGGCTTTCGTTTACCGTTATGGTACCAACAGCACGCATCCTGTCGTCCGTTATTCCGACGAGTATCCTGAGGCGGGGACCTCGTCGTACGACATCCGTGAAGAGACCTGGCAGGAGACCGCTCCCATGTACGAGGTCACCCTTGATTATGACAAAACCTTCGAACAAAAAGGACGTAGCCTGAAGGCCAATATGCGTTTCTTCACCAACTCGGAAGTTTCTAACTCCGACATCACCGAAACGCTTTATCCCAATGCCGACATGCAGCAAACCATTTGGACGCTCTATCAGAAGACGCACGAAGACCAGAACATGCGCAATCTGCAGGCCAGCATTGACTACGTTCATCCTTTTGCACAAAAAGCACAGTGGGAGATAGGCGGAAAGTATACCAATCGTGACATTAACAGCATCTCATCCGTTTCAGAAAAGGACAGTTTGGGACAGTACAACCCCTTGAGCGACTACTGCTATGATTTCAACTACAACGAGCAGGTGGCGGCTCTTTATACGAGCTTGGGCAACGACTGGGGCCGTTGGTCAGGGCAGGTGGGCGTGCGTGCCGAGATGACGGATATTTACACGAATCTGCACGGCTATGCCCATGATGGCACCGACTCCATCAATGGAGGCAAACCTTATTTGAATCTTTTCCCGAGCGCCCACCTCAACTATTCCGTGGATGAGAGCAACCAGTTCCAGGTGAGTTATACGCGCCGTATCCGTCGTCCTGGATTCTGGCAGATGAGTCCCTTCCGCTCGTATAACGACAACCGTAATATCCGTATGGGCAACCCGGCCTTGAAACCGACCTTCATGGACAGCTACGAGTTGGGTTATATCCACTTCTGGGACAAGTCGACCTTTAACTTCACGACATATTACCGTCACGGCACCAATATGATTCGTCATTACACCTATGAGAATAACGGTGTTTATTACAGCATGCCCATCAACTTTGGTGAAGCCGATGACTTCGGCGTTGAAGCAGTCGCCCAGGGTCAGATCCTAAAATGGTGGAACCTGAACGGTAATGTCAACTTCTTCTATTCCAACACTCGTGGGTATATTGAGGAACAGTATTACCAGACGAAAACATGGATGCTTTTTGGCCGTTTGGTGAGTAAGTTTACCATAGTGAAAGGTCTCGACCTTCAAGTCACCGCCCATGTGATGGGTCCGCATCTTGAGCCTTTGGGCAAACACGATGGCGAGTGGTGGATGGACATGGCCGTCAGCAAGGAGCTCTTCCATGGCGACGCCACCCTGACTTTCAATGTGCGTGACGTGTTCGGTACCCGTGGCCGTGGTGGCGAGTCATGGGGCGACAACTTCTGGCAGTACAGCAACAGTACCTGGAACCGTACCTCTCTCTCCCTCAACTTCAGCTATCGCATCAACCAGCAAAACGCCAAACGTGGCAAACGCGATGCAGACGAAGGCGGAGGCGGAGAAGGAGAGGGCGAAGGCGATTCCTCCGAGGAGATGTATTGATCTTGCTTTAGGAAACGGATTTTTCTCTGCGTTTCCAGGCTATGATATGGAGAGCGATACAGAGTATGCCGCTGGCAACAAGGATGGCAATGTTCGAAGTGGATCCAAAGTGTTCCATGTCGGCTTCGATGATGCCTTTGTTGTGAAGATAATAAACGACTACGGCACTCCCGTTGTTTAGGAAATGCATAAGGATGCTGACCCATAGCGATTTTGTGATGTAAAAGAAATAGCCTAGAAAAATTCCGAGCAATAAGCGAGGGAAGAAGCCGTAAAACTGAAAATGGAACGCTGAGAACAGGATTGCGCCTAAAATAATGCCGACGTGAGCGTTGCGACATCCTTTGATGAGAAACTGCTGTATGGTGCCGCGAAACGTCATTTCCTCACCAATGGCAGGTATTAATGCTATGACGATGAGGTTGGAAATCAAACCGCCGACGGTATTTGTATTGAGCATTTGTTCCGTAATGGCCTGGGCTTGTTCTTCCAAGGCTTGCAACGCCTGTTCTATAGGAGCTAATGAAGAGGGAAGACGGATGCCCTCGTTCCACTGTGTGAGCAGGTTGATGAGCGGAAGAGAGACAAGCATAACGGCGAGACCGGCCAGCAAAATCCAGGGTTTGCGGATGGGGTTGAACCCTAAACTGCGCATCGGACGAGGATAGGCAAGAAGATAGAGCAAGGCGGGCGGTACCACAAACATCAATGTGGAGGAGATGGCTTGCCCAAGTTTTATAGAGGAAACGCCGCCAATGCCTATTAAGAGCGTGACGAGAGCCCCGATAAGGGTGAAGATAAGGAGTAAAAATATGTAAATCAGGACTTTGAATCCATTAGATTTATCTTGAAACAGCCGTTTTTTGTCTTCCATGGTTTGTCGTTTTCGGCAAAAATACGCAATGTTTGGGTCTATTTCGTACTTTTGTCGCTGAAATTGATCCCTTATGCATATCGGCCCCGTTGAATTCGATCATTATCCGTTGTTTCTCGCTCCGATGGAAGACGTCACCGACCCGCCTTTCCGTCATGTCTGCAAGATGTTCGGCGCCGATATGGTGTATTCTGAGTTTATCTCTGCCGACGGCCTTATCCGCGATGCGGTAAAGAGTGTTAAGAAATTGGATTTCAGCGAGTTTGAGCGCCCTGTCGGCATCCAGATCTTTGGCAATGCCGTCGAGCCTATGGTGGAGGCAGCGCGTTATGCCGAGACCGCTCGTCCTGATGTGATTGACATCAATTTCGGCTGTCCGGTGAAGAAGGTGGCGTCGAAGGGGGCAGGCTCGGGCATCATGAACGACATCCCCAAGATGGTGGCCATCACCAAGGCGGTGGTGGACGCTGTGAACGTGCCGGTGACGGTGAAAACCAGGTTGGGCTATGACGACCAGCATCGTGAGATTGTGGATATCGCTGAGCGCTTGCAGGACGTGGGCATCGCTGCCCTGACCATACATGGGCGCCTGCGCACTACCAAGTATAGTGAACCTGCCGACTGGACCTTGATAGGGGCGGTAAAAAACAACCCGAGAATGCATATCCCTATCATCGGCAATGGCGATGTGGTGGATGGCCCTTCTGCCAAGCGTTTCAAAGAGGATTATGGTGTGGATGGCCTCATGATAGGCCGTGCCACCTATGGCAACCCATGGATTTTCAGGCAGATTCGCGCTTATCTGGATAAGGGTGAAGTCTTGCCGGAACCTGATGTGGCGGAAAGAGTGCGCATTGCAACCATTCATTTCCAACGCGGTGTCGAGTGGAAAGGCGAAAGGATTGCCATCTTTGAAATTCGGAAACATTGGGCGGCTTATTTCAGAGGACTGCCCAATTTCAAACCCTTCAAGATGCGCTTGATGGAAGTGCAGACGGCTGAAGAAGTGTTAGATACCCTGAAAGAGATAGAACAACATTATGCTTTATAAACAGGGGCATACCTAAATTATGTCGGGTTTAAGCATCCCGTTTTCAAATAGATTTCTGACCAATTCGTCACGGCTGATATGATAGGTCTCGATGCCTAGGCATTTCGCCGCTTCGATGTTGTTGGCAGAATCATCGATGAAAAGCGTCTCCTCGGGTTGCAATCCCTCGTGGTCGAGGATGTATTCAAAGAAACGAAGGTCAGGTTTACGTAGATGGATGTCGAAAGAGAAATAGGACTTGTCGAAGAGCTGGTCAAACTCATGGTAACCGAACCGTAACTGCAGGTCTCTGACATACAAATCATAATGAATCTCGTTGCTATTGCTCATCAAGAAGATCTTGTAGTTCTTCTTGACCTTTTCGATAGCCTCGATGCGTTCGCGAGGGATGTCAAGCAGCATGGCATTCCAAATGCTGTTGAATTTTTCCTCACTCATTCGTTCTATGCCGAGTGCAGCCGTCATTTTCTTTCGGAAGGTGTTCGCCGTGTAAATGCCAATGTCGAATTTTTCTATCAAGTTTAGAACTTCCGGCGTTTTTAATCTGTTCAAATCGGTAAAGCCGCTATCCTCCAGGGCCTTAATGGTCGCTCTTTCGTCTATGTCAAGAATGACGCCCCCTAAATCGAAAATGATGTTTTTTATTTTTGCGCTCATTTTATGAGATTTTTTGCTTCTATTTCGTGGCAAAATTGTAATTTTGCAGCGCAAAAAGCAAGGAAAAGCCGGAAAAAGTGTTGTTCTTTGTGACTTTTGCGGGTCCTATAGCGCAGTTGGTTAGAGCAACTGACTCATAATCAGTAGGTCCTAGGTTCAAGTCCTAGTGGGACCACCGAATAATGAATCCAATCAATTGAATTTCAGTTGGTTGGATTTTATTTTTTATGGATTCCTTGTTTTTATCTATCTTTGCATATTATTACTTTTGCTATGGAAGACAACGAAAAAGAGTTTGAACGTACCGAATTGGATGAGCTGGGTGAGTTTGGCCTTATTGACAGGCTTACAGCTGATTTTCCTATACAGAATCCCTCTACGCTGAAAGGCGTAGGTGATGATGCCGCTGTAATCAATCACGAAGGGGAGAGGACCTTGGTCTCTGTCGACATGCTGGTGGAAGGCATCCATTTCGATATGACTTATACGCCTTTGAAACATCTTGGCTACAAGGCGGCTGTCGTCAATTTCTCCGATATTTACGCCATGAATGGCACGCCGACACAGATCGTCATCGGCCTTGGCGTCTCAAACCGTTATTCGGTAGAGGCGCTGGATGCGCTTTACGACGGCATCCGTTTGGCCTGCGAACGCTACCATGTCGATATGGTGGGAGGCGATGTCACTAGCAGCAAGACGGGGCTGATCATTTCCATTACGGTCATTGGAACGGCTAAAGAAGAGGACATCGTCTATCGCAGTGGAGCCCATCCGAACGACCTGCTTTGCGTGAGCGGTGACTTGGGCGGCGCCTATATGGGTCTGCTGGTCCTTGAGCGCGAAAAGGCTGAGTTCCTTGCCAATCCCAATATGCAGCCGAAGCTCGAAGGGCTGGACTATGTGCTGGAGCGTCAATTGAAGCCGGAAGCACGTAAGGATGTCATCAAGCAGCTTAAGGAAATAGGGGTGAAGCCTACCTCAATGATTGACATCTCTGACGGCCTGGCCTCGGAGATCCTCCATCTATGCAAAGAATCTGGCGTAGGCTGTCAGCTTTATGAGGAAAAGATACCGCTTGATCCTACCACGGACAAACTCGCCAAGGAGTTTCAGATTGTGCCTAGCATAGCGGCGCTCAATGGCGGCGAGGACTATGAGCTGCTCTTTACCATCAGCCAGGCAGACTATGAAAAGATCAAGGAACTCTCGCTGGATGTCTCCATCATTGGCTATATGACCGCCGACAAAGGAGTTGCGGAACTGATTACACCCGACAAACACGTCATTCCTCTCAAGGCACAAGGCTGGGACCATATGCGTAAGCAAGAAGAATAAACCTATGATAGCGCTGTCCGACCTGCTGAAATCGAAGTTGGCCGCCCTGCCTTCCAAGCCAGGGGTCTATCGCTATTTTGACAAAGATGGAGAGCTGATCTATGTGGGTAAGGCAAAGAACCTGAAACGTCGTGTCAGCAGTTATTTCAATAAGGAGCAGACAGGCAAGACACGGCTCCTGGTGAGCAAGATCGCTGATCTGGAATACAGCATCGTCGATTCAGAGTCGGAAGCCTTGTTGCTTGAAAACACGATGATCAAGCAATACAAGCCGCGCTACAACATAATGCTCAAGGACGACAAGACCTATCCTTGGATCTGCATAAAAAACGAATCCTTTCCGCGCGTTTTTCTCACCCGCCATAAAGTCAATGACGGCTCCGACTATTATGGTCCCTATCCTTCGGTGCGCACCGCTCACATTTTGCTCGACTTGCTTACGCAGGTCTATCACATCCGTTCCTGTCGCACCCCGTTGACGGTGCCAAACATCGAAAAAGGCAAATACCGCGTTTGCCTTGACTATCACATCCATAAATGCGATGGTCCGTGCGAAGGGAAGGTGTCGCAGGAAGCGTATCGGAACATGATAGGAGAGATCCGCGAGATTATCAAAGGCAACATGCAGTCGGTGCTGAAGGCGTTGAAGGAACGGATGATGGATCACGCTTCGCGTATGGAGTTCGAGGCGGCGCAGACCATCAAAGAAAAATACGATTTGCTGGAACAGTATCGAAGCCGTTCTACGGTGGTGAGCCAGACCATACACAATGTGGAGGTCTGCTCGTACGTTGATGATGGCGATGCTTTCTATGTCAACTTTATGAAAGTGGTTGACGGAGCGGTCATCCAGTCGCATTCCTTTGAGATGAAACGGCGGTTGGAGGAGACGGCAGATGAATTGCTGCTATTGGCGGTGACAGAGCTGAGACAGCAGTTTGATGAACATGCCCCTGAAATTATCGTGCCGTGCAAACTGGATTATCCGATTGAGGATGTGATTTTCACGGTTCCGCAACGGGGCGATAAAATGAAGCTGCTGGAGCTCTCCCACCGTAATGCGGTGCAATATAAGATCGACCTGGAAAAGCAGCGTTCTCTTGTCGATCCCGAGCGGCATCAAAAGAAACTGCTCAGTAGGATTCAGGAGGAATTGCATTTGCTTGAACCGCCTGTGGTCATTGAGTGTTTCGATAATTCCAACTTCCAAGGTGACTATGCCGTGGCCGGCATGGTGCAGTTCGTCAATGGCAAGCCTAACAAGAACGCCTATCGGCATTTCAATATCAAGACCGTTACGGGTCCGGATGATTATGCCTCCATGAAAGAAGTGGTGCGTCGCCGATATTCCCGTCTTATGGAAGAAGGGAAGCCTTTGCCTAACCTTATCCTCACGGATGGCGGCAAGGGACAGATGGAGGTGGTCAGACAGGTGATCGAAGACGAACTGCACATTAGCATACCTATTGCGGGTCTGGTGAAGGACGACCGTCACCGTACGAGCGAGATACTGGTGGGTTCTCCTCCTCGTGCCGTAGGCATTAGGGTTGACTCAGAAGTGTTTCGGCTCTTGACGCATATTCAGGACGAAGTCCATAGGTTCGCCATCATGTTCCATAGAAAGAAATTCGAGAAGGGTTTCATGCATTCCGAATTGGCCGAGATAAAAGGCATCGGCAAGGCGACCGCAGAGAAGCTGTTGCTAGATCTGAAATCGGTGAAAGGCATCAGCGAAGCGTCAGAAGAAAGGCTTGCAGAGGTGGTAGGCCCTGCTAAGGCAAAAATTGTTTATGAATATTTCCAAAAACAGTTGGGTGAAAAGGATGAGGCTTAAGCTCTGACTCCAACTGAAAACTTTTTTCTATCTTTGCCCCCTCAAATCATTTCATTATGAAGAACGACATCGTTTTAAGCGGTATCCGCCCTACTGGCAATCTTCACCTCGGCAACTATTATGGCGCGGTGCGTAGCTTCGTCAAGATGCAGGAAGAATACAATTGCTATTTCTTCATCGCCGACTGGCATTCGCTTACTACGCATCCGAAACCTGAAAACATACAACGCTCGGCGCGAACCATATTGGCGGAATATCTGGCTTGTGGCATCGACCCTGAAAAGGCTACCATTTACATCCAAAGCGATGTGCCAGAGACCTTGGAACTGTATCTCTACCTGAACATGAACGCCTACATCGGCGAACTTGGTCGCGTGACCACCTTTAAGGAAAAAGCGCGCCAGCAACCCGACAATGTTAACGCCGGCTTGTTCACTTATCCAACCCTTATGGCTGCCGACATCTTGCAGCATAAGGCAAAATGGGTTCCGGTAGGGAAGGACCAGGAACAGAATATGGAGATGGCCCGCAAATGTGCACGCCGCTTCAACAACATTTATGGCGTGGAGTATTTCCCTGAGCCGCAGAACTACTATTTCGGCGGCGATGCAATTAAAGTGCCGGGTCTTGACGGCTCTGGCAAGATGGGAAAGAGCGATGGCAACTGCATCTATCTTTTTGAAGATGAAAAGGTTGTGAGAAAGAAAGTGATGCGCGCTGTCACCGACAACGGTCCGCAGGAACCCAATAGCCCAAAACCCGAAGTGATTCAGAACCTCTTCACGATGATGAGCATCGTTTCAGCACCCGAAACGGTGAAGTTTTTCGAGGAAAAATGGAATGACTGCACGTTGCGTTATGGCGATATGAAGAAACAGCTTGCCGAGGACATGGTGCAGGTGCTCAATCCTATCCGTGAACGCATCGAAGAATTCTCTTCCGACACGGAACGCCTTGACCGTATTGCCCGCATGGGTGCCGAGAAAGCGCGTGAGAGTGCAGGGAAAACACTCAAAGAGGTACGTCAAATCATCGGATTTAGAGTTTGAATTAACGCTGCACTGTTTAGTGTTTCCAACCTAAACAATTGACCACGAAAAAATGCCCTGCATTCACCGTGAGGTAATCTTCGATTTCAACTGTTAAACCATAAACACTTCAACTAATAATGGGTGATTTTGTTACTTATGAAAAGATTCCGGAAAGAGCGGTTCTGATTGCCGTTGCTACGCGTCAGCAGAGTCGTGAACGCACCGAGGAATACCTTGATGAACTGGCGTTTCTTTTGGAGACTGCCGGCGGCGTTCCCGTGGGTCGTTTCATTCAGCCTATGGATCGCCCCAATAGCGTGACCTATATCGGTAGCGGTAAGTTGGAGGAAATCCATCAGTACATCAAGGCGGAAAACTTGGAACTGGCCGTTATCGACGATGAACTCAGCGCCACGCAGATCCGCAATCTGGAGAATGCGTTGGAATGCCGTATCCTCGACCGTACCAGCCTTATCCTCGACATTTTTGCCAGCAATGCCCATACGGCTCATGCCAAGGCGCAAGTGGAATTGGCCCAATATCAGTATCTCTTGCCTCGTCTGACCCGAATGTGGACGCACTTGGAGCGTCAACGGGGCGGTATCGGCATGCGTGGTCCTGGTGAGACCCAGATTGAAACCGACCGCCGTTTGATTTTGGAACGCATAGCCAATCTGAAAGAAAAGCTGAAGGAAATCGACATGCAAAAGAAGGTGCAGCGTAAAAACCGTGGCAAACTAGTGCGTGTCGCCCTGGTAGGGTATACCAATGTGGGCAAGTCAACGATTATGAATCTGTTGAGCAAGTCGGAGGTCTATACCGAAAACAAGCTTTTTGCAACACTTGACACAACAGTCCGTAAGGTCGTAGTGGACAACCTGCCGTTCCTGCTTTCCGATACCGTTGGCTTTATCAGAAAGCTGCCTCATGGCTTGGTAGAATCCTTCAAGTCGACTTTGGATGAGGTGCGTGAGTCTGATATCTTGTTGCATGTGGTGGACATCTCTCATCCTGACTTTGAGTCACAAATGGACGTGGTCAACCAGACGCTGGCCGAGTTGGGTTGCGCTGACAAGAAAACGATTGTGGTGTTTAACAAAACCGACGCCTATACCTGGGAAGAAAAAGACCCTGACGATCTGACGCCAGCGACTAAGCGTAATGTCTCCTATGAAGAGTTGAAACAAACCTGGATGGCCAAGATGAATGACAACTGCATCTTCATCTCTGCCAAGAATCGTGACAACTATCAGGAATTCAGGAGCTTGCTCTATAAAGAAATCCGCGATATGCACGCCATCCGCTATCCTTACGACAGTTTCCTTTATTGACGAAAGACGAAGGACGTAAAACGTCTCCAGCTCCCAGTCCTTTATTCCCGCTCCAAACTTCAAACTCCTAACTCCTAACTAAAAAAACGCTATCTTTGCGCCGTGATTTGAAAACATCGTTTTTATGTATCTCGTTGACACTCACACGCATATCTATGGCAGCGAGTTTGACCTCGACCGTCCGGAAGTCATCAAAAGGGCGTTGGAGAATGGCGTGGGTGTGATGTTGTTGCCTAACGTTGATGCTTCTACTGTGGCGCCTATGCTTAAAACAAGGGATCAATATCCCGATTGTTGCCGTGTGATGATGGGCCTTCAGCCTGAAGAGGTACGCGAAGACTACAGGCAGGTGCTCGATCAGATGGAGAAAGAGTTGGAGCGAGGCATATATATAGGTGTTGGCGAAGTCGGGCTCGATTTTTATTGGGATACGCGTTTTGAGAAACAGCAATTGGATGCTTTTGAGACTCAATTGGAGTGGGCTAAACAGTTACGTCTGCCCCTCTCCATTCATGCACGCAATGCCTTCGCTCAAATGGCAAAAATCCTTGAAAGAAAGCAAGACGGGGGACTGTGTGGCGTCATGCATTGTTTTACAGGCAGTGAAGAAGAAGCTAAAGTCTATCTCAACTTCGGGTTTCATCTCGGTTTAGGCGGGGTCACGACCTATAAGAATTGTAGTGTAAAGGATTTTTTGCCAAATTTGCCGCTTGATCGTATCGTTTTGGAGACGGACGCCCCTTATTTGGCGCCCGTACCCCATCGCGGCAAACGCAACGAACCGGCTTTTTTGGTCGATACGGCAAAAAGAATTGCCGAGATGCTTGATATTACTATTGAACAAGTGGCAGAGGTCACTACTGAAAACGCAAAAACATTATTCAAACTATGATACAAAGAGAAGAAATCTCCATTTTGGTGCTTTACACGGGTGGAACCATTGGCATGATGCAGGACTCAAAGACGGGCGCTTTGGTGCCTTTTGATTTTGACAACATCTACACGCATCTTCCGGTGTTGAAGAATTTTGGCTATCAGATCGATTTTTATTCATTTGACCCGCTTATCGATTCTTCCAACATGGACCCGAATTTCTGGGCGCGTCTCGCTGAGCAGATTTATGTCAACTATGAGCAATATGACGGATTTGTCGTGTTGCACGGTTCCGATACCATGGCCTATACGGCTTCTGCCTTGAGCTTTATGTTGGAGAACCTCAACAAACCTGTTGTGCTGACAGGTTCACAACTCCCGATGGGCATGGTCCGTACCGATGGCCGTGAGAATTTCCTAGCTGCCATCGAGATTGCCGCCGCCAAGGAAGACGACACCTCCATCGTCCCGGAAGTGTGCATTTTCTTCCAAAATCAGCTTATGCGTGGCAATCGCGCCACCAAAATCAATGCGGAGAACTTCAACGCCTTCACTTCTACCAATTATCCTAATTTGGCAGATGTCGGCGTCCATATCAAATACAATTCGGAGCGCATCTTGAAACCCAACTTCAAGAAGCTGAAGCTCCATACCAATATGGATCGCAATGTGGGCATCTTAAAACTCTTCCCCGGCATTTCGGAAGACTTTGTCCGCCATGCCTTGCAGACACCAGGACTAAAGGCGTTGGTGTTAGAGACCTTTGGCTCTGGCAACGCCACCACGGCCTCTTGGTTCCTTGAAGCGCTGAAAAAGGCCATCGACGGAGGTCTGATGATACTCAACATCACCCAGTGCAAGTCAGGGTCGGTGGAGATGGGCCGTTATGAGACCAGTCTGGATATGGCTCGAATCGGCGTCATCAGCGGGCATGACATGACGACCGAGGCGGCTGTGGCCAAGCTGATGTACCTGATAGGAGAGGGCTTGCCGACCGATAAGATCCGTCAGTTGTTGCAGACCTCCATCCGTGGAGAAATGTCGGTTTGATTTTCGACTTTCATCCTCAAAATGGTTGTGACGGATGAAAAAGTGAATTTTTTATTGTGCAATAAAAAAAATCATAGCACGTTCTTTTGTTGATTATCAATAAATTGAATAATAAACCGAGTGTGAATCGGATATTTTTTCAAATAAACTTGACAAGAAAATTGCATTTTCAATTGAAAAAATACGTACTTTCGCAACGATTTTGTGGTGAACTGAAAGGAAAACCAAGGAGAGATGTCCGAGTGGTTTAAGGAGCACGCCTGGAAAGTGTGTGTACTCCAAAAGGGTACCGCGGGTTCGAATCCCGCTCTCTCCGCCAAGCGATTAAATAACAACTAATTAATTAGAAAGAATCATCAACATTATTAATCAAACTATGAAAAAATTAATTGCTTTCCTCATGGTTGCTGGTTTCATGACTTTTGGCATCAGCAATCTCGTTCTTGCTCAAGATCAGCAAGCACAACCTGAAGCAACGGAACAGACCGTCGCTCCTGAAGAAGCCGCTCCAGTTGAAGCTGTTGAGGCTGTAGAAGAAGAAATCGCTCAAGCTCCTGTCGCTGAAGAGGCTCCTACCACCTTCCGCGAATCCATTAAGAAGCAGTTCATCGACGGTGGTCCTGGTTTCATGGGCATCGTGTTGATTATCCTCTTGATTGGTATGGCTATCGCCATCGAAAGAATCATCTATCTGACTCTGGCTACTGCCAATTCCGAGAAGCTCCTGAAAGGCATTGAGGAAAAGATGAAGAATGGTGATGTTGAAGGCGCCAAACAACTCTGCAAAGACACGCGCGGTCCTGTTGCCAGCATCTTCACCCAAGGTCTTATCCGTTATCAGGACGGTCAGTCTCTCGAAGAAGTCGAGAAGGCTCTCGTTTCTTACGGTTCCGTCGCTGGTGGTAAACTCGAAAGCGGTTTGAGCTGGATTGGTCTTTGCATCAGCTTGGCTCCTATGTTCGGATTTATGGGTACCGTTATCGGTATGATCAAGGCCTTCGACGACATCGCCGCCGCTGGTGACATGAGCCCGACCATCGTTGCTTCTGGTATGAAGGTCGCTTTGTTGACCACCGTGTTCGGTCTTATTGCTGCTATTATCCTTCAAATTTTCTTCAACTTTATCGCATCAAAGATTGAAGGTATCACGAACGATATGGAAAACGCTTCCATCTCCTTCATGGATATCCTCGCCAAGTATAACAACAAATAAAAATAGTATTAATCATGAACGGTAAGTCTGCAAATATCTCAAAATGGGTATTCGGCATTCTCGCGTTGATTACTGCTGTCATCGCTGTCTTATACTACCTCAAAGTTGGTAGCATTAAGCCAGATTTCAAGGCAGGCAACCCAACGCCACGTGCTGACATGTACCTGAATTGGGGCTACATCTTGATTATACTAGGCGTTGTCATGGCTTTGATTTCTGCAGTCTGCGCTGCTGTTGTCAAAGGCGTCAATGGAAAGACGCTCCTTATCGGAGCCATCGCAATCGTTGTTATTGCAGTTGTAGCATTCCTTCTGTCAAGAGGCAGCTTCGGCGTTCCTTATCAAGCTGGTGAGCATCTCTACTCCGGCAAGACGCATGGAATGGTCGAATTTGGCCTTAATTTCTTCTATGTAACACTTGTAGTTAGCATTATTGCAATCCTATTCTCTGTTATCTATAAGGCAGTGAAAAAATAAAACACAATCATCATGGCCAAGAAAGTTCCAGAAATTAACTCGAGTTCGCAGGCTGATATAGCATTCTTGCTATTGTGTTTCTTCCTGATGACCACCTCTATGGACGTGGACTATGGTATCACCCGTCGTCTGCCTCCTCCGGTCGAACAAAACGACGAAGACGTGAAAGTCAAGGAGAGAAACGTGATGAATGTGTTGGTTAACAAAAACGACAGACTGATGGTCAATGGACGTCCGTCCGACCTTTCCCTGCTTAAGGATGAGGCCAAGCAGTTCATGACCCCCAGACCTAACGATCCCACCGCTCCCGAAGTCGAAACCAAGACTTTCGATCTCATCGGTGACGTGCTTATGTCGAAAGGCGTCATCTCTCTGCAGAATGACCGCGGTACGTCGTATGCTATGTATATCAGTGTGCAAAATGAATTGGCACGCGCCTTCAATGAGTTGAAAGAAGAGATGGCTCAACAGAAATTCCATAAGCATCTCGACCAACTCACCGAAGACCAGACCAAAGCTATCAACGAAGCTGTTCCCGTACGTGTCAGCGAAGCAGAACCTGTTGAAATCGGTAAATAAAGGAGGATAACACTATGGCAAGATTTAGAAAAGAAGGTAAAAAGGAAGTCCCTCAAGTGAGCACCTCTTCCCTCCCGGATATCGTCTATATGCTGATATTCTTCTTCATGATCACCACTTCAATGCGTGATGTCGAACTGAAAGTAAAAACGGCAATGCCAAAGGCCTCTGAGATTCAAAAACTCGAAAAGAAGGCTTTGGTGAGCAGCATCTACGTTGGCCCGCCCCGTGACACCAAACTCGGCACCGAACCCCGTATCCAATTGGATGACGCTTTTGCTCAACCTAGCGATATCGCCGACTGGGTGATGAAAGAACGTGAAGCACGTAGCGAAGCCGACCGCCCGCTCTTGACCACTGCTCTTAAGGTGCACAAGGATACCCGTATGGGTGTCGTCACCGATGTGAAGCAGGAACTGCGTAAAGTTGGTGCCTTCCGTATCAACTACACCACCCTCAAGGGCAGCGCGCTCGAAAACCAGAGATAATCAGGTTTTGACAAACATAAGTGAAAAAAGGATGCTTCGGCATCCTTTTTTTATGCCTGTTTTTTTCTTTTTCAATGGCTTGAAGAAACTCTTTTATTTTTTATGATAATCTTTGAAAACCTTTCTTTTCTCATGGTATTTTAAGTATTTTTGTGCCTATATTTGTTTTGTATTGTACATATTATATCAACTTGATATTTAATTAATTAAGTATATGATTCTGTTTTTTCAAACCTCTCAGAAACACATCATCGCAGTCCAAATCGAACACCAGCCCGATTCAAAAGACATCGAGAAACTGTGCTGGCTGTTCAATAATGCCAGGCATATCGAGGGAAATACGGTGAAAGGCACTTTCGTCGGCCCCAGACGCGAAATGATTACTCCTTGGAGCACGAACGCTGTAGAGATTACCCAAAACATGGGTGTAAATGGCATTGTCCGTATTGAAGAATTCATGCCATCGGAGAAGAAAAAGCCCGATTACGACCCTATGTTGCAGGCCCCGTATAAAACACTCGATCAAAATGTCTTTACGGTCGACCGTGAGCCTGAGCCTTTGCGATATGTGGAAGATATCGCCGCATACAACCTCCAAGAAGGTCTGGCGCTGAGTGAGGAAGAAATAGAATATCTCAAGGCCTTGTCCGCCAAGATTGGAAGAAACTTGACGGATAGCGAAGTGTATGGTTTCGCACAGGTCAATTCGGAACATTGCCGCCATAAGATTTTCAACGGCACTTTCATCATCGATGGCAAGGCTATGAAAGACAGCCTTTTCGCCTTGATTAAGAAAACCTCAAAAGAGAATCCCAACAGGCTTGTTTCAGCATATAAAGACAATGTGGCTTTTGTGCTCGGTCCGAAAGTGGAGCAGTTTGCCCCGAAGACACAAAACAAAGCGGATTATTTCCAAATCAAAGATGTTGATACCATTATCTCACTAAAAGCGGAGACCCACAACTTCCCGACCACGGTAGAACCTTTCAATGGCGCTGCAACAGGTACGGGTGGTGAAATCCGCGACCGTCTGGCCGGTGGTCAAGGCAGTCTGCCTCTGGCGGGTACGGCGGTCTATATGACCTCGTATCCTCGTACCGAAGAAGGCCGTGTCTGGGAGAAGGATTGCGAGCCTCGCAAATGGCTGTATCAGACACCTGAAGAGATTCTCATCAAAGCCTCAAATGGCGCATCGGATTTCGGAAACAAGTTCGGACAGCCTCTCATCAACGGCAGCGTCCTGACTTTCGAGCATCAGGAAAAACAGAACTTCGGTTATGATAAGGTCATCATGCTCGCTGGCGGCATTGGTTTCGCCCGCAAAGAAGACGCAAAGAAGCTGGAGCCTGAAGAGGGCGACATTATCGTAGTCTTGGGCGGCGACAACTACCGTATCGGTATGGGCGGTGGCGCCGTTTCAAGTGTCGATACAGGTCAATATAGCAACGCTATCGAGCTCAATGCCGTGCAGCGTGCCAATCCCGAGATGCAGAAGCGCGTTTCCAACGTGATTCGTGCCATGGCTGAGAGCGATGTCAACCCCATTCGCTCCATACATGATCATGGTGCTGGCGGTCATCTCAACTGCCTCTCCGAGCTGATCGAAGATGCGGGTGGTGTTGTCAGCGTCGACAAGTTGCCTGTTGGCGACCCAACCCTTTCGGATAAGGAGATTATCGGCAATGAGTCACAGGAACGTATGGGTTTACTGGTCAATAAGAAAGACCTGAAACTCATTCGCGAGACCGCTGAACGTGAACGGGCTCCATACTACGAAGTAGGTAAAGTGACGGGTGACCAACGTCTGCGTTTTGTGCGTGAAAAAGGAACAGCACCTATTGATCTGGCCATCTCTGATTTCTTCGGCAGCGCCCCGAAGACGGTCTTACACGACGCTGACAAACCCTATAAATTCAAGAAAATAAGCTATACCAAGCGAAATCTTCGCAAATTCGTCGAGCAGGTGCTGCAACTTGAAGCTGTCGCCTGTAAGGATTGGCTCACCAATAAGGTGGACCGCTCCGTCACGGGTCGTGTGGCACAGCAGCAATGTGTCGGTGAGATTCAGCTCCCGCTCAGCAACCTCGGCATTAGCGCATTGGATTATCAAGGCATCAGAGGCATTGCCACGGCTTTAGGCCATGCTCCGATTGCCGGATTGATCAACCCCGCTGCGGCGTCACGACTCTCTGTCTCTGAGGCCTTGACGAACCTTCTGTGGGCGCCAATTCAAGACGAACTCAAAGGCGTCTCGTTGAGCGCCAACTGGATGTGGCCAGCCAAGCAGGAAGGCGAAACCGCCCGTTTGTATCAGGCTGTCAAGGCGCTGAGCGACTATTGCATTGCATTGGGCGTCAACGTGCCTACGGGCAAGGACTCCCTCTCGATGACACAGAAATATCCAGACGGAGAAAAGGTGGTTGCTCCAGGCACGGTCATCATCTCGGCAGTAGGCGAAGTGACGAATGTGCGTCAAGTGGTCCGTCCTGTGATGAAGGTGAATGAAGACACAGAACTGCTTTATGTCGATTTCTCTAAGGACGGCTTCAACCTTGGCGGCAGCAGCTTTGCCCAATCGCAAGGCTATGTCGGCCAGGTGACGCCCGATGTGAAGAGCCCCGCTTATTTCAAGAAAGCCTTCAACGCGGTTCAGCAGTTGATAGAGAAGAATCTTGTGCTTGCCGGCCATGACGTATCGGCAGGCGGTCTGATCACCACCTTGTTCGAAATGAACTTTGCCAATGCGGAAGGCGGTATGGATATCGATTTGAAGGCGTTCGATGCGGAAGACCTCATCGCTTTGCTGTTCTGCGAGAAACCTTCTGTTGTTCTGCAAGTCCGTAAGGACGGTATTGCAAAGAAGATGTTGCGTGAAGCCGGCGTTAAAGCGGTCAGCATTGGCCATCCGGTGCAAGAACGCAAACTCGTCATCACCCATGAGGGTCATGCGCACGCGTTCGATATCGACACGATGCGCGACCTGTGGTTCAAGTCATCATACTTGCTTGACATCAAGCAAAGCGGCGAACGCAAGGCGCTTGAACGTTTCAATAATTACAAAAACCAATATCTGCATTATAGTTTCGGCCATGGCTTCACGGGCAAGGCTGCTGATTTGGGCATCGATATGCACCGTCGCAAGAAATCAGGCATCAAGGCGGCCATCATCCGTGAGAAGGGCGTCAACGGCGACCGCGAGATGGCATACGCCCTTTATTTAGCTGGTTTCGACGTCAAGGATGTGCACATGACCGACTTGATTTCGGGTAGGGAAGACCTCTCGGATGTCAATATGATTGTTTTCGTTGGCGGATTCTCCAACTCCGACGTGTTAGGTTCCGCTAAAGGCTGGGCAGGCGCCTTCCTTTACAACGAAAAGGCAAAGAAAGCCCTCGACAAGTTCTATGCCCGTGAAGACACGTTGAGTCTGGGCGTTTGCAACGGCTGTCAGCTGATGATGGAACTCGGACTGCTGTATCCCGACCATGATGAGCATCCTGTGATGCGTCACAACGACTCGCATAAGTTCGAATCAGCCTTCCTTAATGTGGAGATTGCCCAAAACGACAGCATCATGCTGTCGTCGCTCTCTGGCCGTCGTCTCGGCGTTTGGATCGCTCACGGCGAGGGTAAGTTCTTCTTCCCTTGTTATCGCGACAAATACGACATCGTGATGACTTACGGTCAAGACGAGTATCCTGGCAACCCCAACGGCAGCGACTGGTCGGTGGCAGGCATCTGCTCCAACGATGGACGCCATCTTGCGATGATGCCACATCTGGAACGCGCTTTCCTGCCTTGGCAGTGGGCCTTCTATCCTGACAACAGGGCCGATGATGAAGTCACGCCTTGGATAGAGGCATTCGTGAATGCGAAGAATTGGATCGCCAAAAACAAGAAGAAGTAAAACGGAAGTAGTCAAACGCTTCAGAAGATGAAGATCAACAAGACCAATGCATGCCGTCTGCTCGATCAGAAAAAGGTGCCGTATGAGCTGATTCCATACGAAGTGGATGAAAACAACTTGGGCGCTGAGCACATTGCGGCACAGTTGGGCGAGGATGTCGTCCAGGTCTTCAAGACGCTGGTGCTGAAAGGCGACAAAATAGGCTATTTTGTATGTGTCGTCCCTGGCAGTGGCGAGTTGGATTTAAAAAAGACGGCCAAAGCCACCGGAAACAAAAGCTGTGACCTCATCCCGATGAAGGAGCTGCTGCCGCTGACGGGATATATCCGAGGCGGCTGCTCTCCCATAGGCATGAAGAAAGCATTCCCGACTTTCATCCATCAGACCTGCCTCGAATTCGACCATATCTATGTCAGTGCAGGAGTGAGAGGCTTGCAGTTCAAACTGGCTCCACGCGACTTGATACAGTTCGTCGGGATGAAGGTGGCAGACCTTGTCCTGGAATAAGAATTGACTGCTTTTGATGGATTTGTTCTCCATCGGGTTTCCATTACCTTTTTGGTTGATTAGAATCTTTTTAAATAGAATTATTATTTGTATATTTGCTTCGTTAATTTTATCAGATCATGTTGGTAAAAGAGAATGTTTTAGAAGTTTTGAAAGATGTCATCTATTTTCCTAAAGGCGACAATATCATCGCTTTGAACATGGTTGACAACCTGCATGTAAAGGAAAATGACATCCGTTTTGATTTGGTCGTGGAACATGCTGACGACCCCAAGAACGACATTTTGATCAATGCCGCCAAACGCACCTTGAATAGTGTCTTTGGTGACGGTGTAAACATTGACATCAAGATTGTGGAAGAGAAGACGGCGCTTTCGAAGGTGAAGCACATCATCGCTGTCGCTTCTGGAAAAGGCGGCGTAGGGAAATCGACCGTCTCAGCCAATTTGGCCGTGGCTTTGGCCCGTGCCAACAAGCGTGTCGGACTGGTTGACGCCGACATTTACGGTCCTTCGGTGCCAATGATGTTTGGCACAGGTGATGAACAGCCTGGCAGTTTTGAACGTGATGGCAAGATGGTGATGGTGCCCATCGAGAAATATGGCATCAAGCTTTTGTCTATCGGTTTCTTCGTGGATGCCAACCGTCCTTTGATATGGAGAGGCCCCATGGCTACCAGCGCTCTCAACCAACTCATGAACGACGCACTGTGGGGCGAACTCGATTTCCTTGTGGTGGACATGCCTCCTGGGACGGGCGACATTCAACTGACTTTGGCTCAGTCCTTTAATGTCAGCGGCGCCGTTATTGTGACGACGCCTCAGCAGGTGGCCTTTGCCGATGTGCGCCGTGCCGCCATGATGTTCAACGAAGAGGCCTTGCAAGTGCCAATTTTGGGCCTGGTCGAAAACATGGCTTATTTCGTTCCTGACGACATGCCGGAAAAGAAATATTACATCTTCGGGAAAGAAACCGGCAAGAAATTTGCCGAAGAATTGAATGTGCCGCTGCTGGGCCAGATCCCGATGGTGGAGCGGATTGCAGAATGCGGTGACCAAGGTACGCCTTTGGCGCTGGATGCCACCTCGCCCGTCACAAAAGCCTTTGACAAAATAGCGGAAACTATTATTCGTAAATTCTAAGATTATGGAAGAAAGAGAAGCGATATTGCGCAAGATCAACAATGTTCTGGAACAAGTGCGCCCGTATTTGCAACAGGACGGTGGCGATGTACAGTTTGTCGAGCTTACTGACGACATGACGGTCATCGTCGAATTGACAGGTGCTTGCGGTTCATGCCCTTATAGCACCATGACCTTGAAGAATGGAATCGAAACCGTTATGAAAAAGGCCATTCCTCAGATTAAAGCTGTTGAACAAACAGAAGTAGTTGATTTATAAGTATTTATGTTTAATATAAAGTTTGAACTATGAAAAAACATTTACTCTTTATCGGTATTGTGGCAATGTTGCTTTTTTCAGCGCGTGCCTTTGCCCAACAGACCTACACCATGATTGCTTCAGTTTCAGATCTTGAAGCTGGAGCACAGTATCTTTTGGTCGGCTATGACGACGATGGCAATGCCTTCGCAATGAGTTACCAAAAGCCAAACAACCGTCACGCCATTAGCATTAACGAAGTTGGCGGTGTCATCTCAGCCACGGTCGCTACGGATCCTAATTCTCAGGTTGATCCTTTCGAGTTTACCCTTGATGGAGCTCCCGGCAACTGGACTATCTATGACCCGCTGAATGAGGGCTACCTCTATGCAGCTGGCGGTGGCAACTACCTTCGTACGCAAGGTACGCTCGATGACAAAGGCCGCTGGACCATCACCGAAGGTGAAAACGGCGGCTTCGTGCCCGTCAGTAACGGCGGTGTTGAGCAATGCTACATGCGTTACAACATCTCCTCGACTTTGTTCGGTTGCTACAAGGAATCATCGAATGTGGCCGCTCCTGTTTATTTCTTCAAAGCGGGCGGTAGTTTCCAACCTGATCCGGAACCGACAAACTATCCTGCCAATTTCGTCGCTACGGCCGATGATGACGAACTTGAAATCACCCTCACTTGGAACGATGCTACTGGCGGACAACTGCCTGACAAGTATCTGGTTGTGGCCTCGACGGGCGCTATCACCGTTCCTGTCGATGGCACTCCTGTCGCCAACAGCGCAATGGCCATCAATGTGAACTATGGCGAACAAGAAGTCACCTTCGAGAACCTTGATGGCAACACCACTTATCATTTTGCTATCTTCCCATACACCAATGGTGGCCAGTATATCGACTACAAGACCGATGGCAATTATCCTACGGCTAATGCCACTACTGCAGAGATTTACGTCATTCTTTATGAAGACTTTAACGATGAGCTTGGCGTGTTCTCCACTTACGACGTGTATGGCGATCAGACTTGGCATCAGGGCACATATCAAAGTGTGACATATGCCAACATGAACGGCTATGCGAACGGTCAAAACAATCAAAACGAAGACTGGCTTATCAGCCCTGCTTTGCAATGCGACTATCATGACATTATGTTGAGTTTCTGCACGGCCATGAAATTCGATGGCGATCCGCTGCGTGTGATGGTGTCCGTTGACTATGATGGACAGAGTGAACCGTCAGAATACACCTGGACAGATCTCACCGACGCCTTTGATTTTTCATCAGGTAACTACGAGTGGGTAGAATCAGGTTCCGTCAATCTTTATCCTATTGTTGGAAATGGCACTTTCTATGTCGCCTTTGTTTACACGAGTTCGGCCTCAGCTTCCAATTCTTGGGAAATTGATTATGTGAGTATCTGTTCTAGTGGTACCGAATCTGTCGATGAGAATAATTCCGTTTTTGTAAAGGTTTACCCGAATCCCGTTTCAAGCAGGATTTCATTTAACTTAGAGCATGACGCTCTAGTCCGCATCTTCGACATGACGGGCCGTATGATTCAGTCGTTGAACTGCGTTGCAGGCGAGACCCAGTATGATGTCGAAAGCCTTGAAAACGGTGTTTACTTCATCAGCTTCCGTTATGTCAACGGTAAGAAACAGATTTCGAAGTTTGTGAAATTCTGATTGAAATAAGATAAGACGGAAGTGGCTGTCGTTCCAGTCACTTCCGTATTTTTTACAGTGTGTCCCGCATGAAAAACGTTTCATTTCTAGTCGTGATATTGCTTCTTGCCTATGGCGTCTCTGCCCAGCAGGTGGAGCCGGCACGCTATGAAGTGATCCGTTGGGACAAAGACCAGGAATGCCGTTTCGAGCCGCTCGGCGACGAAGGAGGTATGTTGGTTTATGAGACAGACCAGACCGATAAGGACAAGAGCCGTCTGTGGAATTTCGTGACGCTCGACAGCAGTTTTTATGAACTTCGTAGCGACTTGATTCCTCTTTCAAACAAGATGGACATTTTGGATTCAGCGAGCGACGATGATTATGTCGTTTTTCTGTTCAGCTCTGATAAATCCCGCAAGTCTGAAACGGCCGATTTCAATGTCGTTTGTTATCATCGTCAGGATGGGACCTTCTCCTCCTTTGGAGAAAAACTGCCGGATAAGTCGTTGATTCTCTCCGCCGAACTACTTGACGGAGTCCTGATGCTGGCAGTCAATAGCAAGGCAGGAAACGGATTCCTCCTTTTTTATGATCTTCAATCGAATGTCTCCAAAAAGGTGACGCCGTCTTCTTCAGACAGTTTCGTTCTTTTCCAGACCGAAGCTTTCGCAAAAGAACATGCTTTCGTCGTGGCGGCCAAAGAATACCAGAATAAGTTTTTCAATGCTACCTCGTTTTGGGTCTATTCCCGTTCGGGCGACCTCATGGGCAGTTATCGCTATGACAATCATGACGGAGTGGCATTGGGAAGGATGTGTTTCGGCTTTGATGCCAATCGCAAGTTGACGGTGTATGGTACGTTGGAGCGGGAAAGTGCCAAAAAAGTGAAGCTGGAAGGCGTTTTGAATGACTTCGATAAGATTTCTATTGGCGTCGTCTGGCTTAAATTTGATGGTTCTATGGGCACCAAGGCTTATCTTTTCAAGGACATGCCTGAGATCGAGTTGGCGCTGAAAGCCTCCGACAGGGTCAGGGTACGCGAAGAACGCATCAGGCTGAGGCAAGGTAAGAAAAAGGAGAAAGGAGAGATCGCCTTCCAGTTCCTTACGCCAAGGCTGGTGAAATACGACGACCTTTCCGTGTTTTGTGCTGAGGCGTTCGTGCCGGAATATCATACCGAGACCCGGATGGACTACGGGTTTTATGGCATGTATCCTTATTCCTATACCGTCTTCGACGGATACGATTTCATAAGCGATATTCTCCTTGCATTTGATGCGGAAGGCAATCTGAGATGGCAAACCTCTGTCAAGTTCGAAAACGAGCTTTGCTACGATTTGACTCCTCATGCCGGAGAAGGCGTATGCCATGATGAATTGGTGGTGGCTTCGTCTTATCATAACCGTCTGCGGTATGTGGTCTTTGACAAAGATGGCACCCTGTTGCTTCCGTTGCAGGAAGAGAAGATAGACCCTTTGTTTGGCGCCGATTACATCGAAGACGAGTTCTTTGCTGAGGTAAAACCTTGGTATGACTCTCGTTTCTGGATTTATGGCTCCCAAATCATGCAAAACAGCATATTGCCCAAGTCTCGTCGTACCATCTATTACCTTCAAAAAGTGCAATTCGATTAAGTATGATAGCCAGTTACCTCAGATATAAGTTGCAGGCCAAGAATGTGTTTCACATACATTCTCCTTTCGTCTATGACTTTGTCACCAAGGTGCTCAACGACAAGACACCCAATACCGATTACGACAAGATGTACCGTCTCAGCAGGTTGCTAGACAAGCGGAAGCATTACAGCTATGCTAAACGCCGGAAGGCAAAACTGCTTTATCGCATCGTCCGCTATTTTGACCCAGAGGCCATGCTCTGCGTGGGATCTATGACCGCATTGAACATGAATGCCTTGGCTTTGGGGAAGATGCAAGCCAAGGTGTTTTTGGAGCAGGTTCCCAGTTATCTCGAGACCTTGAATGCCATGGGCGTGGTCAATGTGTGCGCTTTGCAACCTGCCGATGCTGATCATTTGGTGAGCCAGAATACGGACCTTGTTTTCTTTGCTCACAATGCGGTGCAGGATGAATACGAGGGTTTCCTGGCCGATTGCTTCAATCACAAGACTTCCGACTCTATCTTTATCTTTGAGGGCATCCATCGTTCGTCCGAAGCGGAAGAGATCTGGAACCGCGTCATCGATGACGAAGACGTGTCTTTGTCCATCGATTTGTATCATATTGGACTGATATTCTTTAGGGTAGGCATTGAAAAGCAAGACTTTGTACTGAAATAATAACTATAAAACGGATATGACATGAAAAACATCACTTATACTCGTACGGGCGACGAAGGCAAGACTTCGTTGATAGGAGGGAAGAGAGTCCCGAAATTTGACGACAGGGTGGAGGCTTACGGCACTGTCGATGAGTTGAGCGCTTTCATAGGCGTTTTGGCAGATCAGCAGGGCGTAGGTAAGGAAGTCTTTGATGACCTTATGGTCATCCAGAACAAACTCTTCACCTTGGAATCGCATTTTGCATTGGACGGAGAGTCGGAAGTGAGCAAGATGATCCCGGCGCTCACGGCTGACGATGTGGCTTTCCTCGAAGGCAAGATTGATGCGATGAACGCCCAGTTGCCCATCCTCAAATCCTTCGTCATACCGGGGGGCAACCTGAAGGCTTCGCACTGCCATGTCTGCCGTACGGTGTGCCGTCGTGCTGAGCGTCAGGGGTGGCGTTTGAAAGAAACGCATGCTGTCGACTCCATTGACCTAAAATACCTAAATCGCCTGTCGGATTACTTCTTTGTACTGGCCAGATACTTTGATTTTTTGGAAAAATCCCTCGAAACATCCTGGAAATCACAGTAATATGAATTATTATAAAAATTTTCAAAAAGTACTTGCAGGTTAATCAATATGGTGTATTTTTGCACCCTCAAAAATTAACGAAAACACATCATGTACTGGACTCTAGAATTAGCCTCTAAATTAGAAGACGCTCCGTGGCCTGCAACACGAGAGGAGTTGCTGGATTGGGCCCTGCGTACGGGTGCACCTGACGAAGTGATCGAAAATCTTCAAGAGATAGAAGACGAGGGCGAGGTTTACGAGCGCATCGAAGATCTTTGGCCTGACTATCCTACCAAGGACGATTTCTTCTTCCACGAGGACGAATACTAATTATCAACTAACTGAAAATCAGTTAAATAAAGAAGATCCTAAGGTTGACTAAGGGTCTTTTTTTATGCCTTTTTTGGCCGATTTTTGCCCTTTTTTCGCCAATAGTTAACCTAAAGTTGTACATAATTACTCTTTTTTTTCTACGATGAAGTAGTTGCACGAATTTTCAACAATTATTCATGCAAAAAGTTCAACGAATCGTTTCCGGGTGCCCCTTCCGTGAATGTCGCCGATGATGTTGTAGGTGGACATGGGGTGAGATGTTTGATGTCGTCGAAGATAGCGGTTTTTCGGAATATGTGGTGATGTGGATGCGGCAGAAAAGGTCTTGGCGGAATTGAAAGATGTGACTTCAGTTCGGCGTTACTTCTAAAAACGGTCAAAGTTCTCACACTCACGTGGGCTTGTGCAATTCAGACATTAGTTTGCCTATCTTTTCATAATCACCAGCCTTTTCGGCTTTTTCTATTTCAGCTATCAATCTATCGTACTTTTCCTTTTCTCTTCTTTCCTTGTCGTCATTGACCTTAATGGCTTGTATTGTTTGTGCTATTTCTTCTGTAGTAAACAGCACGTCACTTTCATTGTCTACAGCCTTTGACAAATTCTTGAGTGCAGAAGCTTTTCTATGATTCCAATCAATACTATTTCCACAACCATGGCTACTAAAATGAAAACCATTAGTTTCAAGAATAAGATTGTATAATTGTAGGCTTTGATGGTACATTTTTGCTTTATCTAAATTTATAGCCAGCCTTTGCTCTGCATAACCTGTATTATGACCGTTTAAAATGGCTTGTTTTGCATAATAGTTGGTTTTGGCTAAATAATCTGAAGCAACCTCTTGCTTCCCTTTAAAATAAGCATCCATTAGGTTTATATGAACTCCTGGGTCATTAGGGGTGCTTTCAAGGAGTTTTAACCCCAGTTCTACCGCTTCTTTGTATTTTTTCTCAAATATCAAGTTGCCCATGTTGCAACTAGTTGGTATTTCAGATTGCATCACCACTCTCACTCCGTTTGAAGTAGCATCTGTGTCATCTTGATCTTTGATTGTTGATTCTGTTTTGGATTCTTTTTTATTTCTATAAAGCCAATCGAGCAGTCCCATTTCCGTCTGTTTTTATTTATGCTATGAATGAAAATAATTTTGATAATCGACTTGTATATTTCACTTCGCCCTTCTTGTCTCAAACACTTTAGGGAATCGGCTTGATTTCATACTCCACACTATGTCGTGAAATCCTTTTGAAGTATTCTTCGTTGTCTTTCGTTTTCACACCTTCTCGGTTTATAATAAAATACGATATCTCCGCATTGCCCTCAAAGCATTTCTTGACATCCTCAACGAGTTGCTTTTGCTCTTTCTTGTTGCTTTCCTTGTAGACCATCGATGCTCCACCATAACAACGCACAAAATCTTTGGTTATAAAATCAAATAGCTCAACCAAAACCTTGTCGGGCAGTTCATATATGCTATCTACATTAAAATGTGTCAAGAATAGCTCGATGATTTCGTCTTTGTCGTCACGGAACATCATTTCTCCAGATTCACCATTATTTATTGTCAGTCCTTCATCTGCTTCTGGTACTTTTTCCAATACCAAAGCAAAAGGTCGGAATCAAACTCGTCCATCCTCTCGTCAAATGCATCCAACTCTTCCTCAAGTGCTTCTGCCTTTGAAATCAAAGCATTCATGCACTTGATTTCGTCCTCGGTGTAAATGAGATTATACAGACCCCTAGGTTCTCCCTTTGGCGTATAGTAACCAATCTCATACTTTAAATGCCTCTCTATGAGGTTTTTCTCCATTTCGGTCAATTCGATTTTTTTCATTGTTTCTATGTTTTATTATTATGCAAAGATATGTTTTATTCATATAAAGATTCAAAATGATTCAATGAGACAGTTTTGTCAGACCCTTCGCCTATACTGGAAATTTCAGCCTTTTACTGGCAAAGTGGAAGATGAACATTAAGTGAAATTTGAATCAACCTCGATATCAAAATAGAACCAACATCAGATGATATGTGTAAAAAACTGTAAAATATTGTAAATAAAAGCTAACCTAAAGTTGTACATAGTGCACGTAACTTATTGGTTTTCAATGTTCTTCCTTTTCTTTCACGAAGACGAATATTGATGGTTTTTAGCGGTTTTTTGAACGCTTAAAACATTGAAAATCAATTGAGGAGGTGATTTTTCACCTCCTCTTTTTATGCTCTTTTGTAGTCAATGTTTTCTTTATGGCCAAGGTCAATAACACGAAAGACTCGAACCTGATCATATTTTTTTTGTATCGCGATATTGTTATATCTTTGCCGTCCAAGAATAACAATGAAATTGAATCATAATGAAAAAAGTAATCCTATCGCTCTTTGTGGCTGCTTTTATCCTCAGCGGCTGCAATAAAACCAAACAATTCAATGTGGCTCTTAACCTGGATAATGCCGACCAACAAACCGTCTATCTTTTCAAGACTGTCGAAAACAAGGTTGTTTGTATCGACTCTGCCGTCTTCGCAGGTAAAACGGCAGAACTAAAAGCAGATTTTGATGACCCGCAGATCGCCTATTCCATCAAATTCGACAAGGGATCCGATTGTGGCAATTTCACATTCTTTACGGAAAACCAAAACACGGTTATCACTGGCGACCGTAACGAAATGCAGCGCTGGGTTGCCAAAGGATGCCCTACTATGGACGAGTATAACAGCTATCGCGATTCTTTCTTGCCCATGGAAGACGAGCTAATGGTGCTCTTTAATGAGGCGAATGATGTCGCTATGGCGGGTGATACTGTAAAAGGAGCTGAAATTATTGGACAGGTGTATGCCATGATTGAAGAATACAATAACCAACGCATTGACTATTTCAGAAATCATGGTGACAGCTATCTCACCCATTTCTTTGTCAATCAAGCGAAAGAAGAAATGGGATTGGAAGTCGTGAAAGAATTGGCAAGCCATTTCACCACGGAGTCACTCTATAGCAAGCAGATCAACGAATACATCGCCGAGTGTGAGAAAGCGGAAGGGGATTCGATTTATTGATTAATCCACAACAAACCTTGCCGTATTACAAGCGCCTTCGCCCTTAACCAGCAAGACATAAATCCCTTTTTCCAATCCAGCAACGGGAATGATTCCACAGGAGGTTCCCGTATTCACTTGTTGTCCCAAGACATTGAAAATGGAATATTCCACCAACTCATCCGTAAAGTTCTTCAGATAGAGAACATCAGAAACGGGGTTGGGATATACTTCCAACGACTGTTCGCCGTATGCCTCCACGACGGTTGTGACGTCATTAGGGATGATGTCCAAGATGATGCCTTCTAATTTGGTCATTCCGTAATAGAAATTCGGGTCAGGAATGTCATACCAGTCATCCAGGTAACCGCCATAACCGAAGTTCATATGGAACTTGCCGTCACTTTTGCGATAGCCATCGACGACGACATTGTGTCCGACCGTGCCTTCGGGGTTCTCTACGGCTAAATGGGCGGGATAACCGGCTTGCAAGTTGGAAATCAAAGTGGCAAACATGAGGGAGTCGGGCTCGCGAAACAACTGGCAGTCGGTAAAGCCGAACCGTTGATAGGCCTCGTATGCCTGATCCACGTAATAGGTGCCGGAACCTTGAGAAGTGTAAACCTGCGTCAAGGCTGTGCCGCAAGCAAAGACGAGAGCGGCGGCCAACGAGTCAGTAAGCTCCTCGCCACGCTGGAAAAAAGCGTCAACGGAATCCAACATCACATTGAGACGAGGGAACGATGGAAACTTCAGGTCGGCCCAATCGTCATCGATGGTATATTTGCGCCCGACATAGTTGTGCACATAGTCGTCGTTGTCGGAAAAACGAGTGTTTTGTGTTGTCCGCAAATAATTGATAATCTGACCCATGGCAACGGCAGGGCACCCGGCATAACTGTACGAATAGTTGGTCAGCGGATCTCTTGGACAAAGCGAATTATAAGGGGAATCTTGTGTCCAATGCGTGGTGAGCATGCCACCCGAACGAAGTGACGGAGTAGCGACGACTTCTGGTATCTCCACGGTTTTAAGTAACGGTTGTTGCGCCCAGGTAGTCATGGCACAAATCATGAGCAATAAAGTAATAAATCTTGACATGTTTTTCGTCTATGTTTTGGACTGTAAAAGTACATTTTTTTCATTTGTGAAAGGTTTTTATTTTGGTTGCGTATTGGGCTAACGTTTTGAGTTGTAGCATGGTTTGACAGGGCTTTTTCGCGTTCAAAGATAACGACCACGGATGCTATGCCCATAGGGAATCTATTTCATGGAAAAGATATATGCGATAAAGCAGGTGCTTCAATGTTATTTAAGTAAGGAGGAGAATAAACGTCAAATTCGTGTCTTTCATTGCCTTTTTCTTATCTTTGTACTCAATATCAACGTAAATAAATCAGACGAAATATGAAAAAGAAAGTGTTTTTCTCCGTGATTTTAATGATGTTTTCCGTAAGCACGGCTTGGGCCTGCACCAACCTTATTGTCGGTAAAAAAGCATCAGTCGATGGTAGCGTGATGTGTACTTACAACTGTGACGGTTTCGGCTTCTCAGGTTCATTGTTTTACAGTCCTTCTGGCCGTCATGATGAGGGCGAGCTGATTGCCGTCAACGGTTGGGGGCCGGTGCAAGAGGGACGCTATGTGCGTCAAGTGGACTATACCTATAATGTAGTTGGTTTGATGAATGAGAAGCAGGTGACCATTGTGGAGACTACCTTCGATGGCAGGCTCGAACTCGTCAACCGAGAAGGCTTGCTTGACTACTTCACACTGATGCGTCTTGCTCTTCAACGCTCATCGACGGCTCGTGAAGCCATTCAATGTATGGCTGAATTAGTGGAGGAATATGGCTACAACAGCAGTGGCGAAAGTATCACCGTATGCGATCCTAACGAGGCCTGGATTTTGGAAATCGTCGGCAAAGGCAAAGGACGTAATGGCGCTGTTTGGGTGGCCTTACGCATTCCTGACGATTGCATCTGCGCCCATGCCAACCTAAGCCGTATCAGGCAGTTTCCCATGGAGAAACGTGGGTCGTACCGTAGCATCAGCAGCAAAAGCTTCAAGCATCTGAACCGTCCCGAGGTGGAGTGCATCTACGCCTCTGATGTTGTCAGCTTCGCCCGTGAGAAAGGCTTCTTCAGTGGGACGGACGCCGACTTCTCATTTCGTGATGCCTACTGTCCTATTGACTTCGAAAACGTCCGCTATGCCGATGCCCGTGTGTGGAGCTTCTTCCGCCACCATACCAGCCAAGAGGAGATGGACAAGTACCTCCCCTATCTGAATGGTGATTTCACAGAATATGACCATCTGCCTTTGTGGATAAAACCCGACGCGCCTCTCTCGATGCGCGACTTGCAGCATGATATGCGCGATCACTTTGAAGGTACCGCTTTAGACATGACTGTCGACATGACTGCCGGGCCTTGGGGTATGCCTATCCGTCCGCTTCCGATGCATTTCAAGAGCAGCGACGGCCTCGACTATTTCCGCGAACGCCCCATTGCTACGCAGCAGTCAGGTTTCACTATGGCCTGTCAGATGCGTTCGTGGTTGCCCGACGATGTGGGTGGCGTGACCTGGTTCAACTGCGACGATGCCAATATGGTGGCCTATGTGCCGCTTTACTGCTGTCTCACCCAGGTACCTGATCCGTTCCGTCCCGAGAACAATCCACGCACTGAGTTTAGCGACAAGTCCGCCTTCTGGATGAACAACTGGGTGGCCAATATGGTCTATCCGCGTTATTCCATGATGATTGGTGACCTGCGTAAGGCTCAAAACGAATTGGAAGACTATTATTTTGCCGACCAAGACAGTGTCCTCGTCGCCATCGATGGCATGATGCCCGCCCAACGTCAGGGTTATCTCAACCAGAAGAGCATCGCCTATGCCGACCGTATGATGCAACGTTGGGACCAACTCGCCAAGTTCCTCATTGTACGCTACAACGACCAGATCGTGCGTCGCGTCAACGATGACGGCACCTTCGCCCGCTGGGGTCACGACACGCCCGGCTACGATCAACAGTTCATCGATGCCATCGGCAAGACGACAGGCGACAGATATAAGTTGAGAGAAGTTATAGAAAGGAGAGAGAGGTAATCCGTTTTTATCATTCCTCTTCCGTGTCGAAGGTCTGAGCGAAGAAGGTGAAATTGACTTTCCCGTAGTGCCGCTGGTCCATGAAATGCGGATGCTCTTCGAATTTGATGCGTTTGCTGTGTTCTAAGACAAACATGCCGTTTTCTTTCAGCAGCTGTTTTTCAAATATTTGCTCTACAAGCTGGTCGTATTGCTCGAAATCATAAGGCGGGTCGGCAAAGATGAGGTCGTACTGCGTCTTGTGGTTGCCTAGGAAGCGGAATACTTCGGAGCGTATTACCATCAGCTCGTTCATCTCCAGTCTGTTAGCCGTTTCGCGGATGAATTTCACGCACCCCGGGTCCTGGTCGACGGTGAGCACCTTGGGACATCCTCTCGAAACGAGTTCGTACGAAATGCTTCCGATGCCGCCGAAGAGGTCGAGCGCCTCTGTCTCTTCAAAGTCGAAGTAGTTTTCAAGGATATTGAAAAGGCTCTCCTTGGCCATGTCGGTAGTTGGACGCGCCGGAAGGTTGTTGGGTGCGACAATCTGTCTTCTTTGGTACCTGCCTCTTATGATTCTCATTTCAGGATCTGATAGGGGATGTAGTAGTATTGACTCGGTATCTCTTTCAAGGCTTTGCTGACTTGCAGTGTGCCCTCACAAGGCTGGAATAGGGTCTGCTTCACATATCGCTGGCAGAGTTGCATGATCTCCGAACTGCCCAGTATCATTCCTGCAAAGCGCACCGTGGTCTCGTTGCCATGCAGCCCCTGCTGTTCAAGGGCGAACAGCAAGAAATACAAGAAGTCGTCCTTGGTGGTGAATTTGAAGTTGTTAAAGAAGGTCAGCCTGCCGTCTTTTATCACGGCCATGTCGAAGTTCCGGTTTCTGACATACACGTATGCCTCGTCTTCCTGGCGTTTGTTTTTTATTAGGCTTATGAGGAATACCGAGCTTTCGTGCATTATCTCAGCGTTCTTCCAGTAGGCCTTGACTCTCTCGCTTAGGGAACCAGGGATAGCATACAGGTTGACGCCATCGCAGGCGGAGATGGGATCGTTAAGGAAAACCGGGTTTTGAGGCAGGGGATGCACCAGGCCGAGAAGGGTTTGAGACTCTTTCTCCTCAAACACAGGGGCAGGAATCAGGGTGTTGCATCGGCTCTGGATAAGGAATGTGACGGAACGGAATTCCTTTTTGGCCAGTTTTCTCATTTCGAGCGCTCTGAGAAGCGCTTCGAAGGTCATGGATTCGTCTTCCAGTGCGTCCGACAGATAAGCCTCCATGGCCACGATGCTTTGGCTGGCATCTTCCGCAATGACATAAGAAAAACCACCCAGCGCAAACTGGATGGTCATTCTGTAGTCTGGCGTTTTGCCGACATCAAAGCCCTCGTCGAAACAGCTGATATAGGGGTTCAGTGATGTCGCCATTCACGCGATGTTTAGAGTTGGTCCCAATTGCCTTCCGTAGAGGCTTCTTCCATCGAACCCACTTTCAGGCCAGCATATCTTTCGATGCTTTCCTTCTCAGCTTTGGCGTTGAGGATACGCTGTTCGTCAAGACCTTTCAGGTAAACTTCGTAAGGAGTCTGAGCCTGGAAGACAGGGATCTTGATGCCGCTGCGTTGAATCATGCCGGCTTCCAGTTCAAAGGGCTGAACGGGATCGCTGAAAGGCACATTGCGCAGGTTGTTGATATCAAAGCCTTCTCTCTTGCCAAACAAAGAGTCCAAAATGCTGATGTAGCCCAAGGTATCGTTGATGGTTTTGGTGAAGGTGGTGTCGTTCGGGTCGGGGATGATGTTGACGATCGGGATTTCACCTTTTTGACAGAAAGCAATCAGGGTGTCGAAACTGCCAGTGTAAACGCCATTGGCTTGTTTGTACTGGATCTCAGCATCACGAATGTCTTTCAGACCTTGGATGACCTTAGCCTCGCGCTCTTTTTGAGCGTTACCGAATTTGATAGGAGCCTGAATGCTTTTGATGAGCATGATGGCCAAAAAGACAGCAACAGCGAGTAAAACGATGTTGATGAGGAATCTTTTTACGTTCATTTTCTTTTTTATTTAGCTATTGATAATAATCGATTTTCCTGTGGCGCAAAGTTATTATTTTTTCCTTTATGAAATACAAAAAAAATTCTTTGTCCTAAAAATGAATCTTATGATAGTCTAAGTATTTGTTATCTAGGTATTTGCGTATTTTCTTCGCGATGATGATGAAAATCTCCAGCTCTCTTTTCTGAAACCATTCCAAAGCGTCTTGGTAGTTATTAATGGCATGAGAAAGCACGAGTAACAGTTCAAAACGGTTTTTCCTTAACCATTCCTGTGCTTCTTCCACTTCGTCGATGGCGCTGTCGAGGGCGGCATACTGCGGGAAGCCGTTTTTCATGAGCCAGTCTTTGGCTTCGGTGTCGCCCTGGATGGCGTGGCTCAAAGCCCCCAGCTCGGGATAGCCGTTACGCATCAGCCATTCGAAGAATTCTTCGCCTCCTGGGTCGAAAGTGCAGGCGAACGCCATGAGTATTCTAACGGGATACTTTTCCATCATGCATAGATTTCAGCTTCAATGTCCAGCGCCCTGACTTTTTCGGCAATGTCTTCCAGCTCTTCTTTACTAAGTTTCTCAAGGTCCTGTTCAGGGGTGGCACGTTCGATGACGTACAGCATTACCCGTCGCGGCTTGATGGCTTTAAGATGCCCGATCCATAGGCTCACCTCCTCTTCGGTCGTGTTGTCGATGCGCTTTCCGTTATGGGTGCCCCTCAGGAAGAGGGTCTGTATGGTAAGGCGGCCCTCAAAACGTTTCATCTGTTCAATGTATTCGGTCAGGTCGAAGGCATAATGCGGCAAGTTGATGGCTTCGATGCATGCCTGGCTGCCCCCGTCAAGCTTGACGATGTTGTTTTCCACCTTGTTGAGTGCGGCAAACACTTTGTTGTCACCGATGCGGGAACCGTTGGTGAGCACGCTGATGACGGCTTTTGGACAATACAGGTCACGGAGGCGGATGACTCGATCAACGATGTCGGGAAATTGGGGATGCAGGGTGGGTTCGCCATTGCCTGAGAAGGTGATGCTTTCTGGCTCTATCTCAGTGCCGTGCAGTTCCTTCAAACGGGTTTCCAAGGCTTGTTCGATGGCGTCGGCATTGGGCCGGGTCAGTCCGGATTCTTTTTGGAAGTCACCCCAGCCGCACTCACAGTAGATGCAGTCGAAGGAGCAGATCTTGCCTGCTTTTGGCATCAGATTGACGCCGAGCGAGATGCCAAGACGTCGGCTTTGCAAGGGTCCAAAGACCAGGTCGTTGAATAAAATCCCCATGTTTTGTTGAATTTTCTGCAAAGATACAACCTCCCATGGTATTTGTTGGGGTTTATGTGCAAAAAAAAGATATCTTTGCAGAAAAGTTTCGGTTTATGAAGACGAAGAGAGAGATCGTAGAAAACTGGCTGCCGCGTTATACAGGCTTGCCGTTGGAGAAGTTCGGCAAGTACATCCTTCTGACGAATTTCCAGAATTATGTCAACATGTTTGCCGAATGGCAAGGCGTAGAGGTTATAGGCAGGGACAAAGCCATGCCTTGCGCTTCCGATGGAGAGATTACCATCATCAACTTCAGCATGGGTAGTGCCAATGCTGCCACTATCATGGACCTTCTTGGTGCCGTCGAGCCTAAAGCCGTCCTTTTTTTAGGCAAATGCGGCGGGGTGAAGAAGAAAAACCAGGTTGGCGATCTCATCCTGCCCATCGCTGCCATCCGTGGCGAAGGTACTTCGAACGACTATTTCCCACCTGAGGTGCCGGCTTTGCCCGCTTTCAGTCTGGAAAAAGCCATCTCTACCACCATCCGTGACTATGGCCGCGACTATTGGACCGGAACCGTCTATACCACCAACCGCCGTGTCTGGGAGCATGACGAAGAGTTTAAGAATTACCTGAGGAGGACCCGTTGCATGGCGGTCGATATGGAGACGGCCACTATCTTCTCGGTCGGCTTTTATAATGAGATTCCTACTGGTGCCTTGCTGCTCGTCTCCGACAACCCTATGACGCCCGAAGGCATCAAGACGGAGGAAAGCGACAAGAAAGTCAGCAGCAAATATGTCGGTGAGCATCTGCGTATCGGCATTGACTCGCTCCGTCAGCTCATCAACAACGGCATCACGGTGAAACACCTGAAGTATTGATTGCATCGGTCCATCCTATGACTTACGACCAGATTCTTAAGGACATAAGGGAAAAGAAGTTCGCCCCGGTTTATTTCCTGATGGGGGATGAACCCTATTTCATCGATGTAATCTCCGATACCATCGAGGAAGAAGCCCTTGATGAAACGCAAAAGGCCTTCAATCAGATTATCATGTATGGCCGCGATGTGGATGTTGATACCATCGCCAACAACGCACGCAGCTTCCCGATGATGGGCGACAGGATGGTGGTCATCGTCAAAGAGGCGCAGGATGTGAAGAATATTGAGGAATTCGACAAGTACCTGGACGTCATCCCGCCAACCACAGTGCTTGTCTTCGCCTATAAGTACAAGAAACTGGACAAACGGAAATCGTTTGCCAAGCAGATCGACAAACGCGGTGTGTTGTTCGAGTCGAAGAAACTGTATGATAACAACATCCCGCAGTGGATCTCGAATTATATGGCCGAGGCGGGCTATTCCATCACGCCCAAGGCGACGCAGATGCTCGCCGATTACCTTGGCACGGACCTGCACAAGGTCTGCAACGAGTTGAAGAAACTGACCATCGCTTTGCCCAACCGCAAACGTATCGATGATGAGGATGTGGAACGCAACATCGGCATCTCAAAGGATTTCAACGTCTTCGAATTGCAAAACGCCCTCGGTATGCGCGACGTGCTGAAAGCCAACCGCATCGTGAATTATTTTGCCGATAATGCCAAAGACACGCCGTTGCTGGTGACCGCTATCGCACTGTATGGCTATTTTACCAAACTGCTCAAGGCACATTATGCGACGGATAAGTCACAGGGAGGATTGGCGACCGCTTTAGGCGTCAATCCATTCTTCGTGAAGGACTATATGGGCGCCTTGCGCAACTATTCCATTGCCGATTGCGTGCGTTGCATCGGCGTGTTGCGCGAGTATGAACTCAAGGCGGTTGGCTACAATGTAGGCGATACGGGTGAGAAGGATCTGTATCGGGAAATGTTGTTCAAACTGATTCATTGATATGAGAGTCGTAGCGCAAAGGACTTCACGCGCTTCCGTCCGTATCGACGGAAAGATCAAGTCGGAAATCGGGTTGGGTATGCTGATTTTGCTCGGCATTGAAGAAGCGGATGCTGAAGAAGATATAGAATGGCTTTGCGCCAAATTGTCGAAACTCCGCATCTTTGCCGATGAGCAGGATAGCATGAACCTGGATATCAGGCAAGTGGAAGGCTCTTTCCTTGTGGTGAGTCAGTTTACACTGCATGCCTTGACGAAGAAAGGCAACCGTCCGAGTTTCATCCGCGCTGCTCGTCCCGAGGCGGCGATGCCGTTGTATGAACGGTTCCTGCAACGTCTGGAAGAGGTCTCCGGCCGTCCCGTTCAAAGCGGTGAGTTTGGCGCCATGATGGAAGTGGAACTGGTCAATGACGGCCCAGTTACCATCCTGCTCGACACGAAAAACAAGGAATAGATTTTTTCTTCGTACCTTTGCAGCCTAAAATAGAGCAAAACAGAGAGATTGTATTATGGAGAGTAAAAGATTAGAAAAAATCAACAAGTTGATTCAGAAGGAGTTGGGAGATATTTTTCAGAAGGATTTGCGCCCAGCAGTGCCTTCTTTGATGATAACCGTGACCCGTGTCAACGTCACTTCCGACCTGTCGTATGCGAAAGTCTATCTGAGTATATTCGGTGTGGATGACAAACAAAAGGTCGTTGATGAAGTGAGTCAGAATACCAGAGCCATTCGCGGTCTGTTGGGCAATCGCATCCGCCATCAGGTCCGTATCATCCCTGAATTGCGATTCTATCAGGATGATTCTTTGGATTATATTGAGAACATCGACAACTTGCTGCATCCTGACAAGTGAACACGCCATTCTTCATAGCGAAGCGCTACCTGGTAGCCAAGAAGAGCCATAACCTGATCAACATCATCACCTGGATTTCCATTGTGAGTATCAGCGTTGCGGCTTTCGCTTTGATTGTAGTGCTGTCAGCGTTCAACGGCATCGAGAATGTCGTCGCAACCCTGAATAACCGTCTTGCCCCTGATTTGTTGATTGCCTCAGAAAAAGGCAAAACCATCGACTTGAAAGCTTTTCCTTTAGACGATTTGGCGTCTATCGATGGCGTCAGCTTTGCCTTTCCTTCCTTAACCGAAGACGCGCTTTTCCGTGCCAACGACAAGCAACATATCGGCCAGGTGAAAGGCATCGCTCCTGACTATGAGCGGTTGACCCGTTTCCAAGAGGCTTCTTTTGACGGGGAACCGCTTTCGTTGATTGATAGCGAGCACGCTTTTGCCATTCCCGGGTCTGGCGTGGCGTGGTATCTGGGCATCAATGCCTATGATCCTTATGCCATGTTGCGTGTTTATGTACCTAAACGGGGCGTGGCCTCTACCATGAACCTGGAAAACAGTTTCAATTCGGATGTGTTGTCCGTCGGGGGCGTTTTTTCAACGCAACAAGAAATGGACGAGCAGCTTGTGCTGGTGCCTTTCGAATGGCTGTCGGGACTGCTGGAATATGACGATAAGGCGACCGATGTAGAGATTTTCCTGAAATCAAAAAGCGACTTGCGTAAGGTTAAAAGAGCCGTGTCTTCACGCTTAGGTGATGGCTATACCATCAAAGACCAGAGAGAGCAGCAGGAGACGCTATACAAAATAATGCGTTCAGAGAAATGGGCGGTTTACATCATCTTGACGTTCATCCTCATCCTGGCCACTTTCAACGTCATCGGCTCACTTTCCATGCTGATGATTGAGAAGCGGAAGGACAGCGCCACACTCTCCGCTTTGGGTGCCGACCGTCGTTTCCGTTTCCGTCTTTTCATGGACGAAGGTCTGCTGATCGCTTTGGCGGGCGGACTTGTCGGTTTGATTCTGGGCGTCATCGTAGTGCTCTTGCAGCAGCAATTCGGTTTTGTCAAGTTCGGCTCGAGCGGCAATTATATTGTCGAGGCGTATCCCGTGATGCTGAAACTGAAGGATGTGCTGCTCATCCTCGCTACTATCCTGGCAGTTGGCGGCGTCTCGGCATGGCTTACCGTGCGTCATGCTCTGAAGAGAGAGACGTCTTTGGATGCCCAAGAGGGATGATGCTCCACGCTCAATAATAAAACCTAGTGCTTACGGGTTCGCTCTATGACTCCCAATGAGATTGGTCAGGTCAATGAATTCCTTTACCGAGAGCTGTTCCGGCCGTTTGTCGAATACGACATCGCCGATGATGTCGGTGCTAAGCAGGGTGCGCAGTGAGTTGCGCATGGTTTTGCGTCGCTGGTTGAAAGCCTGCTTGACGATGGTGGTGAAGAGCTGCTCGTCGCAACCCAGGTTTGTGACGGCGTTGCGCCGCATCTTGATGACGGCCGACTTCACCTTGGGTGGCGGACTGAACACGTGCTCGTGCACCGTGAACAGGTAGTCGATGTCGTACCAGGCTTGTAAAAGCACGCTCAGGATGCCGTAGGTCTTGCTGCCTTCCTTGGCGGCCATGCGTTCGGCCATCTCTTTCTGCACCATGCCGACCACTTCGACGACCTGGTCTTTGTGCTTCAAAACATGGAAGAAGATCTGGCTGCTGATGTTATAGGGGAAGTTGCCGATGATGGCCATGTTCTGCTGTCCGAAACGTGACAGGTCACAGCGGAGGAAGTCATCGTGGATGAGGTGGTCGCCGAGCATGGGGAAGTGCTGCTCGAGGTATTCCACCGACTCGGTGTCGATCTCGATGACATAGAACTTGTCCTTGAGGTCATTGACCATGTGTTGGGTGAGCACGCCGGTGCCTGCGCCCACTTCGATGACAGTCTCCAGTCCATCGGAGAGTTGCGCCACGATGTCGTGAGCGATGTTCTGGTCGGTCAGGAAGTGCTGACCGAGGCTTTTTTTAGGTCTGACAGGGTTCATCGGTTTTGCAGTTTTCTGTAGTTTTTTTTGGCTTGGGCCGCGAAGATGCTCGTGGGGTATTGGTCGATGAGCCGCTCGTAGTTTTCCATGGCAGCACCCGGGTCGTTGAGACGGTTCTGGTCAAGCAAGGCGGCATGCATCAGGGCGTCGTCGGCCATATAACTGTAGGAGTAGCGGGTCGCGATGTCCATGAAATGGCTGCGTGCGGCGTTGTAGTCTTGCGCTTTTTCTTCCAGTTCCGCTTTGCGGAAAAGGGCATGGGGTACGCTGGTTTCGTTGCCGCTGCTGATGATGGAATCGAGGACGGGAAGGGCTTTGTCGTCGCGTTGGCGGTAGATGCAATAGTCGGCGCGTGACAGACGGCGCAGCTCGGTACCGGTGGTGTCCGATTCAAGGTTATCGCTGATGATAAGCGAGAGTGTCATGGCGTCGTTGGCAATGAGTTTCGAGGTGGCCGCTTTGAGCACTTTGAGTTGGGCTTGCGCCCAGTCGAATTCGCCGATGAAGTAACGCAGTTGGGCGTTTTTGAAGCGTGCTTCGTGCCCCAGAGGCTCTTCCTTCATGCTTTTGTCGACCTGGCTGTAGAGCAGGGTGGCCTCCCATACCTCGTCTTGATAGAGATATATGTCGGCCAGCTTGAGCTTGAGCTTTGACTTTTCGTTAGAATCGAAAGTGTTCTCGATATGCTGTTGCAGCAGTGCTATGGCTTCATCGCTTTTGTCGAGGTGATAGGCAAAGATGTCGGCTTGAATCATGGCGAGTCTTGGCGCTTCTTTGCTGTTGAGCTCTTCGTAGGCTTGCGTGATGGTCTTCGACAGATTCTCGTAGGGTTTCCGGTCATAAGTATGCCTGTCTTCTAGCTTGTTATAGTCTGTATTGATAATGCCGGCTAAAGCCTCACCGTAGAATGGACTCTCTTTACCTTTGTTGTAAACATATTCATATCCTTCTAGCGCGATGTCGAATTGTTTGTTGTTGAGGCAGATGCCGGCGAGTTCCAGGATTTGCCCTTCTTGATTTCCGATGCGTCTGTCGATGCTTTGGCTTTGTAGCAAAGCAATGTCGTAGTCTTCTTCTTGTAGGGCCAGCCAGACCAATAGTTCGGCAAACTGCACGTTGTCTGGTTTCTCCTGCGTCTCTTTCAGCAGGGCGATGCGCATCTCTTCTGTGATGCTTTTGTTGACGTCGTACAACAATAAGGTTTGCAGTTTGTTCTTGATGTTTTTATACTGTTCAGGATGCGTGTCAAGTTCTAAAAAATAGTATTTAAAGGCCTCGTGATAGTTGATCATCGCTTGATAAATCGAGGCGCGTTCCATATAGTAGTGCTCGCCTTGTTTGCTTTCCTTTTCGGCTTTTTCGAGCAATAGCAGGGCTTTGTCGTTCAGGCTTCTGTTTCGCAGTGATGACGAAAGGCTTTTGACGCTGGCGCTATTGTCGGGCATGTTCTTGAGCAGTTCGCTAAAGAACTTGTCCGCTTTGGTTTTTTTGTCTTCCTGAAGGCTATAAATATAGAGGAGGTCGGCTTTTGACTTGTAATGGGTGGGATTGTCTTGGATAAAACGCTTTAGTTTTTTCTCGGCTTCCTCATAGTCTTTGAGACGGATCAGACATTCGATGTATTGGTTGAAATGATTGTTTTGATGATAGTTTTTATAGAGTTTGTCGTATACTAGCTTGGCATTTTCATAATCCTGTTCTTGGAAGAACTTGTTGGCCAACTGGTTGTCGATTTTTTGTTGGTCATTACCAACGGATTTGGAGCCGGCTGGTTGTTTTACGATTTGTGCCGAAGCAATGGCGATAAGGCAGAGAAAAACTATGCAGAGAATGGACCGTTTCATCAATACATCACTTTCTTTTTAACGCTTTCTAATGCTTTCTTTTGGTCATCGAAATGTTGTTGAAAATACTGGACCTGATTATGCAAAGTGTCGGCAACTTGCAGTTCAACCTGCAGATATGCGAAAGCCAAGGAGTCGTTGATATAATTGTTGTGCAAGTCGTTGATAAGGTTGCTGGTTTGCTCCAGGGAATAATCGAAGTTCCTTTTCATCAAAGGTTGTGTCTCTCTAAACTGCTGAAGGTAGGCTTGGGTTAAATTGAGTTTCTCGAAACACGCTTGCCATTGGCTCTCTTCTATGAATGCCAGCAAGGAATCGCAGAAGTGGAAGGTCTTGGCTATTTCAGGATACGCTTCGTTTTTGAGTTTTCCTAATGCAACACTGTCAGTCTCCAGCTGTCGTCGTAGACTATTGATTCTGTCTTCGGTGGTCTGTTCGTGTTGGCAAGATAGGAAAGAAAGGATGATGATCAGCCACGCTGTGATAACGGTGAAAAGGCTTTTGTGCATGTTGTTTTGCTGTATCATGGAAAAGGGTTGCTATTGACGGCAAAGATACTGTTTTTTTTACAAAGGGGTTGTTAAACGAAAAAACCCGATCTGATAGAAATCAAACCGGGATGATGTTGTTATGAAATAAATCTTTATTCCGTAATGGTGCCTTCGACGGGAACGATGTTGACGAAAGACTTGTCGTCTTTCTTCTTTGTGAATTCAACGATGCCGTCGCACTTAGCATACAAAGTGTGGTCTTTGCCCATGCCGACGTTCTTGCCGGGATAGTGCTTTGTGCCTCTTTGACGGACGATAATGTTGCCGGCTATAGCGGCTTGTCCACCGAAAAGTTTAACGCCGAGTCGCTTACTGGCGGACTCACGACCGTTCTCGGAACTACCTACGCCTTTCTTGTGTGCCATATCTTTCTGATTTTTTCGGGTTATCCAATGATGTTGTCAATCTTGACTTTGCTCAGATACTGACGGTGACCGTTCGATTTCTGATAGCCTTTTCTTCTTTTCTTCTTGAAAACGATAACTTTTTCACCTTTGAGGTGTTCTACAATCGTGGCTTCGACATTAGCGCCGGCTACCGTCGGGGCTCCTACTTTCGTCGTGCCTTCGTTTTCAACTAATAAAACCTTGTCGAAAGAAACTTTGCTTCCTTCTTCTCCTTGCAGTCTGTTAACGTACACTTCTTTGCCTTGTGTAACCTTGAACTGCTGTCCTGCTATTTCTACTATTGCGTACATTTCTCGATATCTTTTAGATACTGATTCCTTTTCGATATTTTTGGACTGCAAAAATACAACTTTTTTGGTTTACACAATCCTTTTTTCTCATTTTTCCAATTATTTTTCCTTATCTGATTTTAACTAACAGACAATCAATGCTATACGTTTATTTTCATCTTACGTTTTCTTTGATTGCTTTTTCAAGGAGACGCCAAAAGCTGTCTTTTTTGTCAAGTATGAAACGCTTTCGCCCTGTTTTCCCGATGCCTATCGGGTGGGATGTCGTGACCTTGTCGGTGGGGATGGCTTCTCGTGCATAAAAATCCGTATCTTTGCCGTCCTAACGGGATAAGAGATGATTTCGATTCAGAATCTGAGCATGCACTTTACGGGGGAGGACCTCTTCACCGACATTTCCTTTTTGATCAGAGAAAAAGACCGTATCGGACTTGTTGGTAAGAATGGGGCTGGTAAAACCACGTTACTGAAACTGATTTGCGGGCTTGAACAGCCTTCGAAGGGAAATATCATCGTGCCTCAGGATGTCACCATCGGATATCTGCCTCAGGAGAAGAATGTGAACAGTCCAAAGACCGTCCTTGACGAGGCCCTTTCCGCTTTCGACGAATACCATCAGTTGGAATGCAAGGTGGGACAGCTTCAACAGGAGCTGGCTGAACGTACGGATTACGAGAGCCCTCAGTACGAAAAGCTGATTGTACGTCTGAACACCTTGACGGATCGTCTGACTTTGATGGGAGGCAACTCCATCGAAGGAGAGGCGGAACGTATTCTGGTTGGCCTGGGTTTTGAGCATGAGGACATGCATCGCCCTATGCGCGAGTTCAGCAACGGCTGGCAGATGCGCGTGGAGTTGGCGAAGATACTGCTGAGGAAGCCCAGCCTACTGCTGCTCGACGAGCCGACCAATCACCTTGACATTGAATCCATTCAATGGCTGGAAGGATTTTTGAAATCATATTACGGAGCTATCTTAATGGTTTCCCACGACCGTGCTTTCCTCGACAACATCACCATCCGAACGGTGGAGATTTCGAATGGAAAGATCTACGACTATAAGGTGCCTTATTCCGAATACGTCAGTCTGCGTGAGGAAAGGGTCGATATGCAGCGTTCCGCTTTTGAAAACCAACAGCGCGAGATCAAGAATATTGAGGCTTTCATTGAGCGTTTCCGCTATAAGGCCACGAAAGCCAAACAGGTGCAGAGCCGGGTGAAGCAGTTGGAAAAGATGGAGGAGATCGAAGTCGATGACATCGACAATACCGCCATCCATTTCAAGTTTCCGCCAGCGCCGCATTCGGGCAAGGTGACCCTGGAACTGAATCATGTCTCAAAGGCCTACGGAGACAATCAGATATTAAACGACATCAACCTGCTGATACCAAGAGGGGAGAAGATCGCTTTTGTAGGACGCAACGGCGAAGGCAAGTCCACGCTCTCTAAGATTATCTGCGGTGTCTTGGATTATGAGGGCGAAGTCAAGTTGGGACATGAAGTCAAGATCGGCTATTATGCACAGAACCAGCAGGACATGCTGGATATGAACAAGACCGTTTTCGAGACGCTCGACGACGTGGCTGTCGGCGACATGCGTCTGAAGGTTAAGGCGTTGTTAGGCTCTTTCCTGTTTCGTGGCGACGACATCGATAAAAAGGTGAAGGTGCTCTCGGGCGGTGAGAAAGCCAGGCTTTCATTGGCGAAGATGCTCCTCTTTCCGACCAATCTGCTTGTTCTCGACGAGCCGACCAACCATTTGGATATGCTCTCGAAGGATATCTTGAAAAACGCCTTGATTCAATATGACGGCACTTTGATCGTCGTCTCTCACGACCGTGATTTCCTTCAGGGTTTGACCAACAAAGTGTATGAGTTCCGCAAGCCCCATATCAAGGAATATATAGGTGATATCTACGATTTCTTGCAACAAAAGAACCTGAGCCATCTCAAGGATTTGGAGCGTGCCAAACAGCAAACCAAAGTGGAGGAGAAGGCGCCACAGTCGCAAAACAAGCTGAATTACGAACGGAAGAAACAGTTTGACAGCCGTTTGCGTAAGATCGACCGTGAAATCCAGCAGCTGGAGGATCACATTAGCAAGAAAGAGGCCGAAATCGCTTTATGCGATGCGGTGATGGCCGATCCCGATGCGCATCCGGATATCAAGGTGGACAATGATTTCTATTGGGATTATGGGAAAAAGAAAGAAGAGCTTCAACGCCTCATGGATGAATGGGGTGAGAAGCAGATGGAGCGCGAGGAAGTGGAAGAGGAATACAAATCCCAGCTTTAGAGCTTCATACTGAAAATGCGGAGCATCGCTGCCCCGCATTTTCAGTGTCGGATGGTTTTCCTTTATTCAATCACCATGTCAAACGGCATTCTGGCCTGGATGCCGGTGTTTTTATTGAGGTTCTCCATTCCTTCATAGTAGTGGTAATACACGCCCAGTTTCTGTCTCATGGCGTCGTCCAGCTTGTCGCTGCCGTTCATCTGCTCCATGATCTTGGCGAAGAAGTCTTTTTGCTTTGGCATTTCGACTACCTTATAGTCATTAGCGATGTCAGCCTTTTCAGCGGCGTATGCTATGGCATCTTCCAGATTGCCCAGCTGGTCAACGAGGCCCAATTCGATGGCATCGACGCCGGCCCATACGCGACCCTGTCCGATGCTGTCGACATAGGTTTGACGTAAGTTACGGCCTTCAGCGACGCGTTTGGTGAATTGGTCATAAGTCTTCACCACGTTTTCTTGCAACTTGCCGTATTGGTACGCTGTAAGCGGTTGGGTGAAGTTTCCGAAGTCGGCGTTTTCGTTGGTCTTGACCACATCGAAGGTCAGGCCAATCTTGTCGTTGAGGAAGCCTTGCGCGTTGGGGAAGGTGCCAAACACGCCGATGGAACCTGTCAAGGTAGTGGGGTCGGCAAAGATATAGTCGGCGTTGGCTGAGATCCAGTAACCGCCAGAAGCGGCATAGTTGCCCATCGATACGATGACGGGTTTCACTTCCTTGGTCAGATCCAGCTCGCGTCCGATGATGGCTGAAGCCACGGCGCTTCCGCCAGGTGAGTTGACGCGGAGCACGATGGCTTTCACGCTATTGTCTTCCCTTGCCTTGCGGATGGTCTTGGACAGATTCTCGGAATAGATGTTGGCCTCACTGCCCTTGCCGTCGAAGATTTGTCCTGATGCATAGATAATGGCGACCTCGTTTTTGCTGGCGTTCTTGTCCTTGTATGACTTGGCGTATTTTTCGTTGCCGACGGCGTTGACGCCCTTAGTGCTGCCCGTAAGGGTCTTCAGCTCATCCAGCATTTGGTCTTTGTAATAGAGGTTGTCAACCAGACCGTATTGCATAGCCTTTTCAGCGTCGAAGATGGTCGTCAGGCTGTCGGCGATGTTGTTCAGCTGTTCCACGCTGATGTTGCGGCTGGTGCTGATGCCGGTCAGGATCTGTCCCCAAACGCTGCCTAGGAGTTTGTCCATCTGTTCGCGGTTGGCTTCGCTCATCTTATCGAGGAAGTAGGGCTCTACGGCGCTCTTAAAGCGGTTGTTAGGACCGCGTACGATCTGCATCTCGATGTCCAATTTGTCGAGAAGATGTTTGTAGAACATCACTTGCGAGGCCATGCCATGCAGGTCGAGTGCGCCTTCGGGGTTAAGATACACCTTGTCGGCGATAGAGGCGATGTAGTAAGCGCTTTGCGAATAAGTCTCTGCATAGCTGACGATGAACTTGCCCGATTCCTTGAATTCGATGAGTTTGTCGCGTATTTCCTGCAAGGTGGCGGTCGATGTCGGTATGCTGCTTAGATCCAAATAGATGCCCTTGATGTTCGGGTCGGTTTTGGCATTGTCGATATTGCGAAGAATGACATTCATGCCCGTAGATTCTACGGTTTCCAAGCTGTTGAAATCAAAGGATGGGAATCCGTCGTCAGTAGAACGGTCTGGAATCTCATAGTTGAGTTTCATGTATAGTACCGAATTGGGTTTAACGGTTGCGGTAGTCTCTTTTGCTTCAGACTTCGTGAAGCTTGAAATCATAGATGAAATGACGCCAACTTTAATGAAAAAGTTGATTAACAATGCGATAAGCGTGCCAATAAAGGCGGCGAGCACAACTTTGAGGAATTTCATGATGATAGTGTTTAAGATTATATGCGTTACAAAAGTAGTTCTTTTTTTCTTTTACGCTTATAGGTTGCAACCTTATAACCTGAAAAAACCATATCTTTGCAGAAAGTCATCGTCTATGGTAACGTGTTATGTGCTTTTCGGTTCGAACAAAGGCGACCGTTTTGTCCTTTTTGACAAGGCTTACACCTTTATTAATAATAGATGTGGCCGTGTTACGGGCGTTTCTTCTTTTTATGAATCGGAGCCATGGGGCTTTAAGGCGCGGAACTGGTTCCTGAACTGTTTGCTGATGTTGGAAACCGAACTACCAGCGGACGAATTGATGAAGGCATTGCTTCAGATTGAATCGGAGCTGGGCAGGGTGCGTCGGCCAGGAAAGAGGGGATACGCTTCGCGAACGGTAGATCTTGATTTGATTTATTATGGTGCGGAAACCATCGATTCGAAAGTCGTCACCGTGCCCCACCCCAGGCTGCATCTGCGTCGTTTTGTCCTTGTTCCCTTGTGTGAGTTGTGCCCTGATTTCGTGCATCCTGTCTTCCATCTGACGAATAGGGAACTGCTTGCGCAATGTGAGGATGCTTTGGAAGTTAGAAAAATTGAAGCGACGATGTCATAATTGTTTATCTTTGCCTTATGCATTATAACTATATTGCCATAGAAGGAACAGTAGGTGCAGGCAAGACCACGTTGGCGACCCGTATTGCTGACGATTTCAATGGGAAGCTGGTCTTGGAAGAGTTTGAAGCGGACAAGAACCCGTTTCTTCCGAAGTTTTATAAGGAGCCTGAAAAGTATTCCTTTCAGGTAGAGATGACTTTTCTGGCCTTACGTTTCCAGCAGTTGAAGGACAAGTTGGGCAACTTGGACCTGTTTCATGATTTCATCATCTCTGACTATTATGTAGCCAAGTCTTTGATTTTCTCACGTAACAACTTGCAGGAAGACGAGTACGACCTTTTTGCGCGTTTTTTCAACATCATCTTCTCCAACATGCCTAAGCCGGAGTTGCTGGTTTATCTTTATCTAGACGTCGATCACCTCCAATACAACATCAGGAAGCGTGGAAGGGCTTATGAACAGGAGATCTCAGATGCCTATCTGGAGAATATCCAGCAGGGTTATTTCGATTTCTTGAGTCAGCAGCAGAACAACATGCGCATTCTGATTTTGGATACGAATCAGTTGGATTTTGTTGCAAACGAGCGAGATTATCGGAAGATCATCGAGGCTATCGACCAGCCTTACGAGATCGGGTTGCACCGCATCATTTTTTGAACGCGCGTAGCGTTTCGAACTGAGAAACAAAAAAAGCCGCTCAATTGAGCGGCTTTTTCATTCATCGTACGTCGTTCGATTAGAAGATGTAAACTTCAGCGCGACGGATCAGAGGCAGAATGTCCTTTTCAAGTTCAGGATAAACATTGATCAGGTTCTTGATTTCCTTTTCTCTGTTAGCACCGGCGTTACGGATAACGTTGAGGATAGCGTTCTTGTCGGCGATGTTGGATTGTTCAACAAGCTGCATGAACAGATCCCAGTCGGGACCATTGCCCTTAGCGTTATAGGTGTAGTCGTTAGCATTCTTCTTGCCTTTCTTGATCTGGGCCTTGATGTCTTTTTCAGCAGCAGCGGCACGGTTGTCAGCAAGATCATTGTTGTGGTTGAGTTCACCTTCAGGTGATGCCCATCCTTCAATTCTGAAGCCCTTGATTTCTTTGCCGGAAGCTAAAGCTTCGTCCAAAGCTTTTCTAGCAGCCTTGTTGAGGTCGGTGTTGTTGATGACATACTTGTCCTTAGCAAAGTAGTAGATGAAGTCAGGACCAGCGGGTTGTTCTGGTTCCGGTTCTGGTTCCGGTTCCGGTTCTGGTTCTGGTTCAACAGGCTTCGTGGTCACGATGACGCCGTCAGCCAGTTTTCTTTCACCACCTTGCGTGTAGTAGGTGTTCTTGACGATTTCGTCCTGGTTAGGATAGATCTTACCGTCGTAGACGTAGAACATAGGATTGCCCATGAGTTCGCTGTTTTCAATCTCAGGAACGTAGTCGATGCAGTAGTTCTTGGTGTATTCGCCACCTTCTTTGTAGTTAACTCTGAAGTCACCGTCAGCCTTGACTTTCTCGCCAACGAGGGTGATAGGATCGAGGTCGATCTGGCCACCTTTGTAGGTGAGATAAGGAGTGAGGTTCATGACAGCTTTCTTTTCGAAATAGTTGGCGGGAACGTTGACAACAACGTCGAAGCAAACTTTACCGTCTTTTTCGGTGAGCGGATCAGGATTGACCTTCATGGTAATCTTGTCGGCATCGCGGGCCATCTTCTCGATGTCGCATGGGTTGTTGAACTTGTAGCGGAGACCGAGGTTGAGTTGGCTGTACATATCATTGATGTACTGGATGTCATCTTTAGGAGTCTTGACGACTTGGTCAAGGTTGTCTTTACCAGCGAACAGGTAGGTGTAATCAATAAAGATGTCGAGTTTCTTAGCTACGTTGAAGGTGAATTCAGCACCAGCAGGCAGAACGTAGGTCAGATCATGGTCGGTTTTCTTTGCAGCCAGAGCTTCACCGACGATCTCGCCATCAGCATTGAGTTGGTTGACTTGACCGGCTCTGTAGTAGATGCCGCCAACACCAACGTGAGGAACAAAGTTGATGACTCTTCTCGGATTGTAACCAAACAGGAGGTTGAACATGTTGAAGGTCAAATTCAAAGTACCATCCATGTAGGTGGTTCTTCCATCCTTCGTGTTGTCCAGCTCAAGGTTGTAAAGTCCTGCAGGACCTTCGATGATGCCGAGTTGTTGGCCACTCTTGAAACCGGCGAGGGTACCTGTGCCATACTTTAAGTTCATGCCGACAACGCCACCGAACTGGTAACCGATACCGACTTGACCGTCAAAGTTCTTCAACAGATAATCCTTGCTGTTGTTCCAATCGCCAAAGACCCAACCGTCGTAGTTGGCCAGATCGCCGTGATTGATGGAGAAACCACCATCAGCAAAAATGTACCAATACTTTTCGACTGGTCTCTTGATTTTTCCATTCTGAGCATAGAAAGTCAGAGGAAGGATAGCCATGATGACAATCATCATCAGCTTTGAAAACGTCAAATTTTTCTTCATAACGTTAATGTTTAAGTTTGTAAAGTTGTTATTTAATTGATTAGTTTCTAATTATTTAACTTCTTTTTCTCTTTTTGTGCCGGCATGCTTTCTAAGCCTACAAAAGGCTATAGTACACACCAAACAACCAACAAAAATAGGAATTTATTTGATTGTCAAGACTTTTTTTTTACTTTTTTTTCATTTTTTGCGAAAAAAATCTCTTTTCACCTTGTTTTTATTACTTAAAGAGCGAGTTTTTCAAAGATTTTCCACATCACAATTCCTGCACATACCGACACGTTCAAAGAGTGTTTTGTGCCTTGTTGTGGAATCTCGAGACTCTTGTCGCAATAGGGGAGGACGCTGTCGGAGACGCCCTCGACTTCGTTGCCCATAACGAATGCGGTATTGTGTTCAAAATGAAAGTCTTGCAGCATTTCACTGCCGTCTGTCTGTTCAACGGCTACGATCTGATACCCCATCTGCTTCAGCGTTTCGCAGGCTTTCTCGGTGGTGTCGAAATAACACCAGGCTACGGTTTCGTCAGCACCCAGTGCCGTTTTGTGAATCTCGCGGTGCGGCGGACAGGCCGTGATGCCACAGAGATAGAGGGCGCTGATGCGAAAGGCGTCGGCCGTGCGGAAGACCGCCCCCACGTTGCTCAGCGACCGTATGTTGTCCAATACGATGATGACGGGTAGCTTTTCGGCTTTCTCATAGGCACCTTTGTCGAGCCGGTGCAGCTCTTCCATGCTTAATTTTCGCATTATCTCTTATTTGTCGGCAAAAATAGATTTTTTTTCGTTGCAAAGTCTGGCGAATTTGGAGCCGAAATAAGCGAAAAATGCTTATTTTTGTCCTTTCAAAACAAGGATGATAATGGCAAGCAAGGGATTTGTAGAGACCCCTCTCATGAAGCAGTATTACTCGTTTAAGGCCAAGTATCCGGATGCGATGCTGCTGTTTCGCGTGGGCGATTTTTATGAAACATACGGCGAAGACGCCATCAAGGCGGCGGAGATTCTCGGTATCGTTTGTACGCGCCGTGGCGTAGGATCCCCTTCTGAAGTGGAGTTGGCAGGATTCCCCTACCATGCCTTGGACAACTACTTGCCAAAATTAGTGCGTGCCGGTTTGAAAGTCGCCGTTTGTGAGCAGCTTGAAGATCCTAAACTGGCGAAAAAACTTGTCAAACGAGGCATCGTCGAATTGGTGACGCCTGGCGTGACCTATAGCGATAGCGTCCTTGAACAAAAGGAGAATAACTTTTTAGCTGCCGTTCACCTCGTCAGTAATCAGTCTGGTGTGGCTTTTCTTGATGTTTCGACGGGAGAGTTCTACCTGTCCCAGGGTTCGAACGAATACATCGACAAGCTGCTGCAGAGCTTCAACCCGTCGGAAGTGCTTGTCCAGCGCAATAAGCGCAAGGACTTCGTGGACCTTTTTGGAGGGAAGTATTATCTCACCGTATTCGACGACTGGGTCTTCTCTGATGACTATGCTCAGGAAGTGCTGAACAAGCACTTCAACACGGCTTCGCTGAAGGGCTTTGGCGTGGACGATTTCCCCAACGGAATCATTGCCGCCGGCGCTGCCATCCATTATCTTATCGAGACGCAGCACGATAAAATCAGTCATATCACTTCGATGTCGCGCATCGACCAGGGGCAGTATGTGTGGCTCGACAGGTTTACGATTCGCAATCTGGAGCTGTTGCATACTGCCAATCAGAATGCCAAGACTTTGGTGGATGTCATCGACAAGACCGTCTCGCCTATGGGCGGGCGTCTGTTGCGTCGCTGGATGATCCTGCCGTTGCGCAGCAAGGAACAGATCGAAGCCCGCTATGCCTTCGTGGATTATTTCGTGCAACACCGCGAGGTGATGCCCGAGCTCCAAGATGCCATGCGGATGATAGGCGATTTGGAACGTCTCATCTCAAAGGTGTCGTTAGGCAAGGTGAATCCTCGTGAGTTGCTGCAGGTTGGCCGTGCCCTCGAGCAGATCGAGACGCTGAAAAAGTCTTGTGAAGCCTGCGATGCGCCATCGTTGAAGACATTTGCGGATCAGTTGAATCCATGCATCTCGATACGGGAGCGTATCCAAAAGGAATTGAACCCTGATGCGCCGGCCTTGCTGTCTAAAGGCAATTATATCGCTGATGGCGTGGATGCCGATTTGGATGAATTACGCCAGTTGTCGCGATCCGGCAAGGACTATCTGATGGGCGTCCAGAAACGCGAAATGGAGGCGACGGGCATCAGCTCGCTCAAGGTGGGCTACAACAACGTGTTCGGCTATTACCTCGAAGTGACCAACGCCCATAAGGAAAAGGTGCCGCAGGAGTGGATTCGCAAGCAGACCTTGACGAATGCCGAACGCTATATCACAGAAGAGCTGAAGGAATATGAGCAGAAGATATTGGGTGCTGAAGAAAAGATCAACCTAATCGAACAGCGTATCTACAATGAATTGGTGGCAGCGGTGTCGGAATACGTTGAGCCCATACAGGCGGATGCTTCCTTGGTCGCACGCCTCGACTGCCTCCTGAGTTTTGCTGATATCGCACTGAAATACAACTATGTGCGTCCCGATATTGACGATTCGTATGTGCTCGACATCAAAGAAGGAAGGCACCCTGTCATCGAACAGATGATGCCTCCTGGAGAGCCTTATATTGCCAACGACGTATATCTCGACCGCGACCGTCAGCAGATCATTATCATTACAGGACCGAACATGTCGGGTAAGTCGGCTCTGTTGCGACAGACGGCTTTGATCGTTTTGCTTGCCCAGATCGGCAGTTTCGTCCCGGCCGCTTCGGCACATATCGGATTGGTTGACAAGATCTTTACCCGCGTGGGGGCGAGCGATAACATTTCATCGGGTGAATCGACCTTCATGGTAGAAATGAACGAGACGGCCAGCATATTGAACAATATCTCCTCCCGCAGTCTGGTGCTTCTCGATGAAATCGGACGTGGCACGAGTACCTACGACGGCATCAGCATCGCCTGGGCCATCACGGAATACCTGCATGAGCACCCCGTGAGCCGCGCCAAGGTACTGTTTGCCACGCACTATCATGAGCTGAATGAAATGGAGGCTTCGTTCCCGCGGATCAAGAATTACCACGTCACCGTAAAGGAAGTCGGCAATAAGGTTGTTTTCCTTCGTAAGCTGAAGAAGGGTGGGAGCGCCCATAGCTTCGGCATTCACGTGGCGGAGATGGCCGGCATGCCGCGTAAGGTGGTGGAAAGGGCGACGGCCATGCTGAGTGTGCTTGAGAAGTCGCATACGGGCGAGACCGTTGAGAAAGCCGCCGTCAAGCAAGACGATGGCATGCAGTTGAGCTTCATCCAGCTTGACGATCCGCTGCTGCTTCAAATCAAAGAGGATATACTCAACACCAACATCGACACTTTGACGCCCGTCGAAGCCTTGATGAAACTGAATGAAATCAAAAAGCTGTTGAAGTAACCTTATTTCTGGCCGAAAGTTTCCAGAATCTTTGCCGAATAGGTCTTGGAAACGGGTATGGATTCCAGCCCTTCCTGGTCGAAATCGATGACGAAACCGTCTGTTTCGTTCTGCAAGACACTGACTTTGTCGATGTTGACAATGTAGGAACGGTGACAGCGCATCAGCGAACCGCTGTTTTGGCAGTTTTGTTCTATGGTCTGGAGCTTGCTTCGCAACAGATAACTCGCCACGGAGCCTTTTTTCATGTAGAAGATCTTCACATAATTGTCTTCCGCTTTGATATAATAGAGGTTGTCCAGCTTCACGGAAAGCTTCAGGTTGCCGTTGTTATCGGTGATGTTGATGATTTGGGCGTGCGCGGGGATGGCTTCTTCGTCCGACACCACGACGTCGCTGCTGGTAATGTTGAGCATACGGCGTGTGTCGCGGAGCAAGATGACCAGGTCTGTGACCATATAGGGGAAGCCGAGAGCGATAAGCGCAATCATGAGACTCTTCATGTAGATGTAACCAAAGGTGAAGTCTTCCATTCCGATGAGGAACCAGGAGATGAACGAGTGGAAAGAGCCGATGATGATGATCTCGATCAAAAGCCAGCAGATGTATAACAGTAAGGAAAAGCGCTTGACCTTTCTATGGACAAAAGTCATCAGTATACGGCTTAAGGCAAGGAAAAGGGAAGAGACGCCGACGAACACTACGGTCCATACAAAACGGTCGGAGAATCCTATCTGGAACCATGCGGTATTGGAAAAAGGTTCGTAAGCGGTAAGAAAAACGAGAGCGAATAAAATAGAGATGATGACGTTGATGATTTGTGACAATGGCTGCATCAGACATGCCGGAACCTGCGTCAAAAGCCTTTTAAAAGTTTTCATTGTTCAAAAATTCGCCACAAAAATACGCCTTTTTTCCTTATCATTTCACGATTTCGCCACAACCAGCCTTTAATTGCCACATTTTCAAAGCGAAAAAAATCTTCTCTCTATTTTTGCCTGCGAAAACGAAAGAAAACGAGTATGAAAATCATTGGTACGGGATCGTCACATCCCAAGAAAGTCGTCACCAATCAGATGCTCTCTGACATGGTCGATACCAGCGACGAATGGATCACCGTCCGTACAGGTATCAAGGAACGCCGTATCATCTCCGAAGAAAACCTGGAAGACCTGGCCATCGATGCCGCCCGCAAGGCGCTCGACAATGCCGGGATTTCGGCTATCGATCTTGATTTCATTATCTGCGCCAATGTGGTGAACGAATTCATCACCCCGGCGTTGAGCTGTATCATACAAGGTGCAATCGGCGCCCACTGCCCTTGCATCGACCTGAATGGTGCTTGTGTTGGTTTTATTTACGCCCTTGACTTGGCCGAAGCTTACTACCGTAGCGGTAAGGTGAAGAATGTGCTGATTGTCTGCGCTGAAGAGCCTTCGCGTATGCTGAGCTGGCAGGACCGCTCCGTGTGTGTGCTCTTTGGCGATGGCGCCGGTGCTGCTGTGCTGACTGCAGGCGATAACGTCAAAGCCACGCATCTGTCGGCTGCTTCTTCTACCACCAGCCTTTATCAGAAGCATGAGCTGCAGCCTTCGCCTTTTGTCACGAAGCCCAACAGCAATCTGCCGTTGGTGATGCGTGGACAGGATGTGTTCAAGTTTGCCGCCAACGCCTCATTGGCCGATATCAAGTTCCTCCTGAACGAAACGGGCTATACTGCTGACGACGTGGACAAGTATCTGCTTCACCAGGCCAACATCCGTATCATCGAGACGGTGGGCGAAGTGCTGAAACAGCCCAAGGAGAAGTTCCCGACGAACATCCAGAAATATGGCAACACCTCTTCCGCCAGCATCCCGATCCTGCTCGACGAGCTGAACCGTGGTGGCGAATTGAAGAAAGGCGACCTCCTGGCTCTTAGCGCCTTCGGAGCCGGTTTCGTCTCCGGATCCTGCCTGTTGAAATGGTAATATTCTAATTAATCTTGAAATCACTATGAACAGACGTGTAGTCATCACCGGCATGGGAGTCATATCGCCTGTCGGTAACGATATCAATACATTTTGGAACAATCTTGTTTCCGGGTATTGTGGCATCGGTCACATCACCTATTTCGATACTGCCAATCTGCCTGTCTCGATTGCGGCTGAAGTCAAGGACTTCAATCCTACCGAGCAAGGTGTGGAGCCGAGTTTTTCCCGTCGTAACGACCGTTTCTCCATCTACGCCTTGGCAGCTGCCTATCAGGCGATGCAAAACAACGAACTGGGTCTGGATCCTTCCCGTTTTGGTGTGTATGTCGGTTCGGGCATCGGCGGTTTCGACACCATGATTCGCGAGACCCGCAAATGCTTCGAAGAAGATCCCAAATGGGTCTCTCCTTTGATGATACCCACCATGATAGCCAACATCGCATCGGGCAGCATCGCCATCCGATATAATGCACAAGGTCCGTGCGTCCCGATTGTGACGGCATGTTCCACGGGTTCCCACTCCATTGGCGAGGCTTATCGCTCCATCAAGCACGGCTATGCTGATGCTGTCTTGGCTGGCGGTACCGAAGCGGCCATCAATCCGTTGGCCATCGCCGGTTTCGCTAACTGCAAGGCCCTTTCGAGAAGCGAAGATCCTAAGCATGCTTCCTTGCCGTTCAACAAGGAACGTCAGGGTTTCGTGCTGTCAGAAGGATCTGGCATCCTGCTTTTGGAGGAATATGAACACGCCAAGCAGCGCAACGCCACCATCTATGCCGAGATCTGTGGCTACGGCAACACCTGCGACGCCTATCACGCCACCGCTCCGCGTCCTGACGGCACGACGGCTTCGAAAGCCATCCGCATGGCCCTCGATGAAGCCGGATTCAAGGCTGGTGAACGCATCTACATCAATGCACATGGCACGGGCACCCCGATGAACGACGCTTCCGAGACCAAGGCCATCAAGATTGCCATGGGTGAGGAAGAAGCCCGTAAAGCATACATCAGCTCTACCAAGAGCGAGATGGGACACGCCTTGGGTGCTGCAGGCGCCATCGAACTGATCGCCTGTGTGCAAGCCCTCAACAGCGGCATGATTCCACCAACCATCGGTCTCGACGCCCCTGATCCAGACTGCGACCTGAACTATATCCCCAACACCGCTTTCAAGACTGACCTCGACATCGCCATCTCCAATTCCCTTGGCTTCGGCGGTCACAATGCTTGTTTAGCCATCAGAAAAGTGAAATAACCATGAATAGAGAAGAAATCAAACAGTTTTTACCCCACCGCGAGCCTATGCTTCTGGTGGACGAGATGACCATCGATGAGAACCATATAGCGCATTCGAAGTTCCATGTGACGGGTGAAGAGTATTTCCTGAAAGGCCATTTCCCGAACGAGCCTATTGTGCCTGGCGTCATCTTGTGCGAAATCATGGCTCAGTCATGTGCCTTGCTGATGAAAGACGACCTCGTCGGACATCTGCCGCTCTATACGGGCATCGACAACGTCCGCTTCAAGAACTCCGTGCGTCCTGGCGACACAGCAGAGATTGAGGCTGAACTGACTTATCATAAAATGAACATCTACATCTGCACGGCCAAACTGACGGTCAATGGCAAGATGTGTGCACGTGGCGAACTCTCCTTCGCCTTGATTCCAGACAACAGATAATAAACTACCAAATAATAAAAACATTTAAATCATGCAAGCAACTGAAATTGAAAAAGTAGTAAAAGGCGTCATCGCCAACAAATTAGGTATTAACGAAAGCGAAATCACACTCGAATCCAATCTGGTCAACGACCTTGGTGCCGACTCTCTGGACGTCGTCGAAGTCTCGATGGCTATGGAACGTGAATTCAACTTGAATTTCTCCGAAAAGGATACGGAAAACATCGCCACTGTGGGTGACATCGTCAACCTTATCGTTTCGAAGCAAGCTTAAAATACCCTACCGTTTCGTTTGAGACGAGACAAAGCAGGTTAGCTGACAAGGGTGGCCGACGCCACCCTTGTTGCAAAATAAGGGATGCCTGCAACGAATGAAAACGAGATAGAATCATTAAAATAAAGACAATGAGCTTATTAAAAGATAAAGTCGCTCTTATCACTGGAGCAGGTCGTGGCATAGGCAAAGCCATCGCCATGCGTTTCGCATCGGAAGGCTGCGATATTGCTTTTACCGATATCGCTCTCAACGATGTGGTGATGGAGACCGAGAAAGAACTGAAGGCTTATGGGGTCAGGGTGAAGGCTTATGTCTCCAACGCCGCTGTCTATGACGATGCGCAGCAGACTGTGTCCGCTGTCTTGGCCGACTTCGGTCATATCGACATCCTCGTCAACAACGCCGGCATCACCCGCGACGGTGCTTTGAAGCGCATGAGCGAACAGGACTGGGATGCTGTCATTAACGTAAACCTCAAATCGGTTTTCAACTTTACCAAAGCCATTCAGCCCGTCATGTGGCGTCAGGGTGGCGGCAGTGTCATCAATATGAGTTCCGTCGTCGGCGTCTCGGGTAATGCCGACCAGTGCAACTATGCCGCTTCCAAGGCGGGCATCATCGGTTTCACCAAGTCGGCTGCCAAGGAGATGGGCGTGCGTAACATCCGTCATAACGCCATCGCTCCCGGTTTCATCCATACGGCCATGACCGATGCACTGCCCGAACAGGTGCGCAAAGCATGGGAGAACCAGATCCCGTTGCGTCGCAGTGGAGAGCCTGAAGACGTTGCCAATGTGGCCCTCTTCCTGGCTTCCGACCTTTCGGCCTATGTCACAGGTCAGGTCATCCATTGCTGCGGTGGCATGAACTGCTAACGCAATACAAAGACAAGCACATAAACCGCTGCTGTATCTGACTGATGCACAGCGGTTTCTTCTTTTTAAAGAAAAAAATCATTGTTTTTTGATGGGGTAAACAAAAAAGTTGTATTTTTGCGCCGTCAAAAAACGACAAGCGGAAATAGCTCAGTTGGTAGAGCACGACCTTGCCAAGGTCGGGGTCGCGAGTTCGAGTCTCGTTTTCCGCTCAAAGTGCAAGCGGAGTTTTCGGAGCAGCGAGAGCAGAAGCAAACGAAGTTTGATTATGCCGAGTCGCGAACGAAAACGCCGACTGACGATGTCAGGCGGAAATAGCTCAGTTGGTAGAGCACGACCTTGCCAAGGTCGGGGT
>CAMJQC010000002.1 GCA_946407975.1 uncultured Bacteroidales bacterium | reverse complement strand
GCCCGCCTGAAAGACGAAGGCCTCAGCTCGTTGGAAGCCATGAAGCAGATGATGAATCCCAACTCCTTGGAGGTCCGTCCCGTCTGCTACGTGGAGGAATTCCTGGCCGACGCCAAGCCACTGGATCACTTCCAGTTCCAACGCATCGGCTACTTCACGGTCGATAAGGACACCACTCCGGGACATCTAGTCTTCAACCGAACTGTAGCCCTCAAGGACACTTGGGCTAAAGCACAATGATGAAAAAAGGGGTCTTGCGACCCCTTTTTTCATTTACCCAATTTAAACAATACCGGCAGCATGTATCTCACCTTGACGGGCTTGCCATCCACGGTGCCGGGTTTCCATTTCGGCATGGATTTCACCACGCGGACCGCCTCGTCGTTCAGATCCTTTTTTGAAGGCTCGGGCTTCTTCAGTTCAACTTTGGTGATCGAACCGTCTTCGGCAACCACAAACTGCACAAAGACACGGTATTCCGCCTTGGTATCCATTTCTTTGTACTTCTTGGGCATGGTCAGGTTATCCTGCATAAAAGCCCTCAGGCCATCCATGCCACCAGGGTATTCGGGCATCGTCTCAGCAATTAGATAAACACCATCTTTGTCAGGTTTTTTTGCCTTTTCCAAGGCTTGTTCCGCTTGTTCCTCCGGTGATTTAACGCCCTCATTCAGTTTGAAAGTGATGGGCAGCAGATAGCTTACACGGACCGGTTTGCCTTTTTGCAACCCAGGCTTCCATTTCGGCATGGCCTGCACCACTCGAACCGCCTCGTCGTCGCATTCTTTCCCAATCCCTTTTGCCACTTTGACATCAGAGACCGCGCCGTCTTTTTCAACCACAAAACTCAGGAACACCCTGCCACTGATGCCTTTCTCCTTGGCTTCTTCCGGGTACTTGATGTTTTTAGAGAGATAATCCATCATTTTTTCCATGCCACCGGGAAATTCAGGCATCACTTCCACGATTTGGTAGATGCTGTCGTTATCGACCTTCTTGATCTTGACATTAGTGATGTCTTTGGTGCTGAATTCATAGACGGTCTCGTCCGTTTTTTTCACTTGTTGTGCCGATGCCCTGGCGTTGACAATCAGCAATAGCGCCAACACGGGCAACGTCGCCAGCAGCTTCCACCAGAAGCCTTTGGCCTTTTCATGTTTTGTAATCATCTTGATACGTTTTTTGGTTAAGATTAAACTGAAATTATTGCTCATGTCGCTGAAATCGACGGCCGTGCACTGCTGCAAGATCAGCATCATGTAGTTTCTCTTATCGGCTCCGGTAGCCACCACATCATCGTCGGCGATGTATTCGTGAAGGCTCTGGAGTTCTCTCTTATAAAAGTATATGAAGGGGTTGAACCATTGGAAAATCTTCATCAGCTCCACCATCAGGATATCCCACGAATGGTGATGGCTGATATGGCTCAACTCATGGCGGATGATGTCGGGATTGACATTCTCATCCGTGAAAAAGGCATAGCGGAAGAACGAATAAGGACCATGTTCTTTGTGGGTAAACACCATGGTATAGCCATCCATCTTGCGTTTAGGCGAGCGGATGATCATGACAACCAGTTTCCCGATCTTGAAAAGGAAGAGCAAGGCCATGACCGCCACACCTATCAAGTAGATGATGCCCAGCACTTGCCAGAGCGAGACGTGGATTCTGGCGGACGGTGCGACTTCTACCTCAGGTAAAGTCATCGCTGTCGGTTCTCCGTACGTGATGGTGATTTCGTTGAGCATAAAACCGCCGAACAAGTTTTTCTTCAAAGCCACCATTTGAGGTGAGCTTTGTCCCATCAGCAGCCCGAACAAAGGCAACGCCAAGGAGAACAGCATCGCCGAAAGCAAGTAAAAGCGGTTGAATTGGAACCGGTTACTGTTGGTAAACAGCAGACGATAAGCCACCCACAACACCATCAGGCCGATGGCGATAGGGAGAAGATAATCGGTTAATAAGGCTTGAGTGTTCATGGCTTATTACTTTTCGTCTTCAATGGCACCATCAATCATTTTTTTCAAAGCTTCCAACTCTTCCAGGCTGAAGTTCTCCTTCTTGGCAAAGGCCGATACCAGATCGAGGTAAGAGTTGTTGAAATAGCGTTCCACGATGCTCTCCACACAGCCTTGCGAGTATTCCTCCTTGCTGATGAGCGGACGGTAGCGGTTGGCCTTACAGAAGGTCTCGTGCGTCACGAATCCTTTCTTTTCCAAAATGCGCACAATAGTGAGCACGGTGTTGTAAGCCGGTTTCGGCTCGGGGAAAGCGGTCATGATTTCATTGGCAAATCCTTCTCCAATGTTCCAGATCACTTGCATGACCTGTTCTTCTGCTTTTGTAAGCTCTTTCATTTTTTTTTGCTTTTTGTTTGTTGTTTCTAATAAATCAGTTGTGGCCTCGTCACGCAATCCAGCGCCTCTCGCTCTTCTTTGGTCAACACAAAAGGATTGTCTCTCACGATAAGGACATTCAGGTTAGGCATCTCCAGCAGTTTCCATGGAAACACGCTGATTTCATTTACTTCGAAGTCGAGTTCTTCCAACGATGTCATCTTCGAGAGGTCGGGCAGTTCGAGCAAATGGTTATGGCTGATGCCCAAACGCTGTATCGAATCCATCTCTGTAATCCATGTCGGCAGGAAGTTAAGTTTGTTGTGATGGATATAGAAATATCTCAGATGCTTCAAGTTGCGTATCGTATCGGGAACCGTCTTAATTTCATTATAGGACAGAAACAGACGGGTAAGGTTCTCCAGACTCCCAACGAACTCGGGGATTTCCTTAATATGGTTTTTGTAGAAATCGAGCTCTTCCAACTGGGTGAGTTTCGCTATCTCTTCTGGGATTTCATCAAACTCGTTTTCATAAAAAATCACCTGTTTCAATTCCTCGAGTCTGGCAAACGAGGCCGGCACATCAGAGATATGGTTGCGTCCCAGATTCAAATATTTCGCCTGAAGCCGTCCGATGTTGTCAGGCAAGCCATCAATGCCATTGGCCCCAAGCTGTACCTTTTCGATTTTCGATAGACGGCGGATGGCGGAGCGTCGCAGTCGGATCTGATTGTTGTTCAGTACGATTTCCTTGAGGCGGTCCTGTTTCTTGATCCAAAGAGGTATCCTTTTCAAGCGGTTGCCGTCCATGTTGAGCGCCTCCAGCTCCTTACAGCGCCGGATGGCTTTCGGTATCTTGTCCAACTGCATCTCACGCAGCGTGATGTCGGTGATATGGTTGTCTTTTGGGAAAGAGATTTTTTTCAGGTTCCCTCTTTCGATGATGACGCCACGGAGGCTGTCGCATTTGAAAAAGTCCTCAGGCAGACGCTCTAGCTGGGTGTTCTGAAGGCAAACCGTCCGCATATTTGAAAACTGCGAGAGGTCAATCAGACTGTCCATATAGGGTATGGTAACAAAATCAGAGGCCACGACACTGCTGTCCGACATAGACTGCACAAACTGCCGGAAGCTTTTCTTGCCTTGCTCTAAGGCCATTCTCTGGTATTCCTCTAGCGAAAGCTTCTGAGGCTGTTGAGCCCATCCCAAGGAGGCAACACCTATATATATCAATGTCAGTATGTGTTTGAGCGATTTCATGGCGCTTCTTTTACACTTTTAACGATGCAAATATATGATTTATTTTAATTCAACAACTAATTTTTTAGTTTTTATGAAAAATAAATCGTTACATTTTTACATCTAACTGATTGTTAATAGTTTAAAAAATGAAAAAAATTATCAAACAAAAAAAATTACTTTTTTTTCTTGCAGGTCACGAAAAAGCAGTATTTTTGCGAACGAATTCAGTGCCCAATGGTGTAATTGGCAACACGACTGACTCTGGATCAGTAAAGTCCAGGTTCGAACCCTGGTTGGGCAACAAAAACAACCGCTGTAATTATTACGGCGGTTTTCTTTTTTTATATCACAGAAACGATTTGCTACAGAAACTCGCGTACAATGAGATCTGTCGTTTCAGCAAGTGATTTGTCCCGGTTTTTTTATTTCTTTTCGGCTTTCAGTTCCTCGATTCTTTCGGTGAGGTGGGTAAGAGTGGTGAGGCTGTCGAGGGTGTAGGCCCCAGTGTAGAACATGTTGGCCTCGGGAGGCGTGCCCACGGTTTCTGTTTCTTCTTTGCGGGCATTGGTGAAATCTATCACCTCCTGCTCGGTAATGCCGACGAAGGACATGTTTTGCAAGTTGAAGAAACGTAGGCTGGCGGCAGCGTAACGGAGCCAGCAACGGCGACTGTGTATGCCTGCCATAAGGGTGCGCACATGATCGGAATGCATCATCTTCATAGGATTGGTACCACCCTCGTATTGGTCGGGGTTGATACGGATTTCGTTAATAGCTTCGGGTACCTCCTTCACCCATTGGTTGAACTGCTCTTCGACGCCGTTCATGGCCGAGAAGCAGGCCCCCACTTGGTCGATGAAACGGACGTTGTCGACATTCTTCCAAGTCTCGATGTTGTTGGAAAAGACATTTTCAGCTGTGTGGTCGTGGTTGAGCGTGGCAACAGAAAAGGCTTTATCAATTAACTTATCGAGCTCCGTTTCAGGCAACAGCGCAAGGTCTTCGTATGACATGCAGAGGAGCCAGGCCGCGATGCTATCGTTAGGGGCCATGCGGTCGGAGCGTATCTCAAGGGTTTTGGCAAAACTCTCAATATTGCTCAACACCATCATGGTGGTCATCTTGCCGTCGCGGGCCTTACGTCTTTGCTGTATTAAAGCATTGCTGCCGAAAGTGAGAATAATGGAAATGGTAATGCCTAAGATAGTGCGAAACAAGCTTCCCCAAAACTTATGGCCACCTTTAATTTTCTCTGCTGTGGGAACATCGATATCATCCATAAAACGTAGTGATTGTTGTAAATCATTCCATCAAAATCCTATGCACCCTCGTTTCATCGCTGTTGAAAAGGTGCCAGTTGATGTTAACGGCTACAAAGATATAAAAAACACAATGATTCGAGAAAAGGAATGTTTTTTCTTACTGCTGACGAAAGAGGTGCGGCAGAGGGCGACTCAGGTGCAAGATTGCGAAAGCGCTCTATTTCATTGCATCATCCTATTTTTTCTTATTTTTGCGTCCAAACAATGCCTTTATGATAAAGAAACGACTTCCCCTGATACTCATCCTGCTTCTGGCTTTCCCGGTTTTTGCCGCCATCAATGGTGAAAACCTCAGCAAAACCCTCCATGACTTAAGGAAAAGCTTGAAACGCGATTACGAACAGATGGCCAAGACCAAAGACCGTCTCGCCGCCAACTATGAGAGCCAGCACCAGCAGATGGTCGATATCATGAAACATTGCAACGAGCTCTCGCTGATGCTTTATTCGCAGAAACAGGAGTTTACTTTCGACATCTGCTATGCCCTTGAAAAAGTGACCGACGAGTTCAACAATTTCGAAAAAGACAGGATGCCTTACGAGCGCATCGTCGGGAACCTTGACATCGAGATCGACCGTTATGCCCGTCTTTTGGAAACCCTGAGACGGCTCCCTCCCGAGCTGGACAGCATCTACGGCTTAGCCGACAGCCTGCTTTATCACAACGATTCGATCGAACAACACCACGAATTAAGCACCTCACAACTTGAGCTTGCCGTCGAAGCCGCCATGCTTTCCGACACCATTGTCACGCCTTTCTTGCTCAACGAGACGGGGCAACAAGACCGTGACTCCTGCATCTTTTACGCCAAGCAGCTGCTTCAAATGTATTTCGAGAGCAAGTCTATCCTGGTGGCCGACAGCATCCATTACGGAGAGACCTACATGCGGCTGAAGGAATCGTACGATTACGCCAGCAATTACTACAAACTGTTGCAAAACCGCATCTTTGTCGAAGGGCAGACTCCCTGGCCTGTCGTCCTGGGCAACCATTCCTTCTACTGGAAACAAGCCAAGGAGGATGTCGTCGAGAAATACAACCTATATAATCTGTTCACCCATGGAAAAGCCACTTTAGACAGTCTCAGCATCGACTCGTTACCGAGCCTCGATTCGGTTGTGAGTGAAGTCCTCCTCGGTGACACCACGACAAACATGGCCACGGTAGCCGACACGCTTGCAACATCCGAGGAAGTGGAGCATGAAAAATACGATTCTTCTGGCAAAGACCAGTACTTTTCACAGTTTGTCCTTCTCTTGGTATTGGTGGCTCTATTATTGTTATGGTGGCTCATCGCCTACTTCGTGCTCCTGCCCTTCTTCCTGTGGATCAAACCCGTCAAGCAAGCCATCGCCAAACCTCAGCGACGATACATCGCGTTGCTCCTCGGCATCTTGTTATTTATCATATTCAACGCGTTCTTGAGTCGTAGCAGCTTTGCGATCATGTCAAAGGCCATCAGCCTCTCCAACACGTTCGTATGGCTTCTTGCCGCCATCATCGCCGCCTTGCTCATCCGTCTGAGTCCCGACCAGCTCAAGAACGGCGCCAAGCTCTACCGTCCCACCATCTTCACCGCCGTAGCCGTAATCGGATGCCGTCTCATCTTCATGCCCAACTCACTGATGAACGTCATCTTCCCCCCGCTGCTGATCATCTTTTTCGTGTGGCAGCTCATCACCTGCCTCACCCGGATTAAGAAGGCCGACCAAAGCGACCGCATCTTCGGATGGATCTCTTTGGCAGTGATCGGCGTGGCCATGGTCGTGTCCATTGCGGGATATATCTTTGCCGCCTTGCTCATATTGGTATGGTGGTTCTTCCAACTGGCCGCCATCCTTACCATGAGCACTATCATACATCTGATCTCCCTCTATAAGGAAAAGAGGATGAATCCCCGAATCAGCAAGTACCTCGAGAGCATCACCAAGGTGACAGGACAAGATAAAAAGGCCTATCTCTTCAAGGTGTCCTGGTTCTATGACCTGGTCAAGGAAGTCGTTCTCCCCATCCTCATTCTGACCTCCATTCCGTTCTGCCTCCAACTGGCGATGAACGTGTTTGACTTCACTGATTTGTACGAGAGCATCTTCTACAAACCTTTCATCCATCTCACCAACAGCGATGGCAACAATACGTTCAGGATCTCGCTCTACTCCATCATCTTGCTCATCGACCTGTTCTTTATCTTCCGCTACATCAACCGTGCGGCTCACTCCATTTGGCAGCAGGCACGCTATGACCGTTTCCTTAAGAAGACCAATCGCACCAAAATCCTCAAAGATGAAGTCAATCTCTCTCTTGGAAACAGCATCATCAATGCGGTTATATGGCTCATCTATATTATCGTCACCTTCATCATTTTACATATACCCACTGGCTCGCTGAGCCTCATTGCAGGAGGTTTCTCCGCTGGTGTCGGTCTCGCCCTCAAGGACATCATCAACAACTTCATTTACGGTATCCAGCTGATGTCGGGACGACTAAAAGTGGGCGATTGGATTGAATGCGACGGTATCCGTGGCAAAGTCACACACATCAACTACCAGACCACCCAGGTGCAGACCATCGAAAACACGACGGTATCGTTCCTCAACGCCACCTTGTTCGCCAAGAACTTCATCAACCTCACCAAAAACAGCTCTTACGAGTTCCTCAAAATCCTCGTCGGCGTATCATACGGCACCGACGTGCAGCATGTGAGGGAGATTATCGAGGATGCCATGCAAGTGTTGCGCACCAAAGACGCTGTCGGACGCGAGATTGTCGATCCGAAATACGGCATTTACGTGAGGGTAGGTGATTTGAGCGAAAGCTCCGTGGACATTGCCGTGAAACAGTACGTGCTCGTCCCAGAGCGCATTGCCTATATCGACAAAGCCAAGGAAGTGATTTACAACGCCCTCAACGAGAACGGCATCTCCATCCCGTTCCCGCAATGCGACATACATGTTATCAACAATGAATGAGGTGGGACGGAGACTGCAGTCTCCCCTTGTTACTTCATTCTAAACTCCAAGGTGCCACCCGCCACAATCTGCTGATGGCTCAGCTTGAAGTCCTTTATCGGCTTTCCATTTAGCTTTACGCTCTTCACATGGATGCGTTCCGGCGTTTTATTGGGAGCAGTGATGACAAAGTCTTTACCGCCGTCGAGATGCAACGTGGCCTTGGTGAACAAGGGCGTGCCAATAACGTATTCTGCTGAGCCAGCATGGAAAGGATAGAATCCCAAGGCGGAGAAGATATACCATGCCGACATCTGTCCGCAGTCGTCGTTGCCAGCATAGCCGCATGGCGTAGCCCGATAGAACTCGCTGCGCACCTGCTCCACCAGTTCTTGTGTGCGCTCGGGCTTACCCGCAAAATTGTAGAGATACACGGTGTGATGGCTCGGCTCGTTGCCATGGGCATACTGTCCGATGAAACCGCTGGCGTTGCCGTTCACCTCGCCACTGGTGGCGGTAAGGCTGAAGTTCTCATCAAGTTTCTTCAGAAAGCCTTTCTTGCCACCCAGAAGCTGTATCAGACCCTCTGGGTCTTGCGGCACAAACCACATGTATTGCCATGCGTTGCCTTCGACGAAACAAGGCTGCTCGTATGATAGTGGGTCAAAGCTGTCAAGCCAGTTGCCGTTTTCGTCTTTGGGGCGGAAGAAGCCCGTTTCAGGATCGAAGAGGTTTTTGTAGAACATGCTGCGACGATAGAAACGCACGTAGTCTTCCATGTGTCCGAGTTTCTTGGCCACAGCAGCTACACAGGCATCATCGAAACTCTGTTCCATGGTGATGCTGACGCTCTCGTCCTGCAGGGTCTGAGGCATATAGCCATACTTTTCCCACACCTCAAAAGGCGAATTGAAATGGCTGCGGGTACTGCTTTCAACCATAGCCTGGTAAGCCTCCTCCACATCGATGCCAGGCAGCTCGGCCAGGATGGCATCTGCGAGCACAGGGATGGCGTGGTTGCCGATCATGCAGTAGTTGTCCTGTCCCCAAAGGTCCCAGATGGGCAGGTAGCCATAGGTCTGATGGTGCAAAACCATATCTCTCACAAACTGCGCGGCGATGTCGGGAGCGATGAGCGTGTAAAGCGGATGCGCGGCGCGGAAGGTGTCCCAAAGGCTGAAGGTGCTGTGATAAACCTGCCCCTTCGGCATTTGTTTGATCTCGAAGTTGGTGTCCATATAGCGGCCATCGACATCGCTCATCGTATTGGGTTGCATCAGCACGTGGTATAGACCCGTGTAGAAGATGGTTTTTTGTTCGTCGGTGCCTTCGATGTCGATGCGGCTCAACTCGCGCTGCCAAACGTCGTGGGCTGCTTGAACATATTCGTTGAAGTTCCAACTTTGGGCTTCCGCCAGCATGTTTTTCTTTGCGCCCTCGCTATCCACAGGCGAAATAGCAACTTTGACCATCAATTCGTTGCCGTCTTTGGAGTCAAAGTTCAAGGCGGCACGGAGGGTGCGACCGTTCACCACATCGCTATTGCCGACATTAAGGTTGCCGTTCATCAGCAAGTGCTGGCTGAAAGGTTTGGAAAACTCGGCGCGGAAATACACTTTACGCAGTTTAGCCCATCCGCAAACGACGCGATAGCCTTCGATAGTGTGGTCATCGACGAGACGAATTTGGGCCTGGATGATATCATAATAACGGCGACCTGAATAATAGGCATCGCCGCGATAAGTCATTCTATCAAGATCGAGGACAATGGTCTGCGGCTGGCCCTTTGGGAACGTATAGCGATGGATGCCTGTGCGCGTGGTAGCGGAGAGTTCCACATTCACGCCGCTTTCTTGCAACAACACCTGATAATACCCTGGTCGCGCCGATTCTTTGTCGTGGCTATAATGCTGGCCGAAGTCGGCGGCGGCGAGTTGTTCGGGCGTCACTGTTCTGTTCAAAGGCATGAGGCTCACATCGATGAGGTCGGTGCAGCCCGTTCCGCTAAGGTGGGTGTGGGTGAAGCCGTAAATGATGTCCTTGTTGTAGTCATAGCCCGAGCAAGGATCCCAAGTGACCATCAACTCTGTCTCGGGACTCAATTGCACCATGCCTTGCGGCATCGTGGCACCAGGGAAAGTGCTGCCGCTGAGGGCACCTGTCTCGTCGGTTTGCGTTCCGATAAAGGGATTGACATAGCGGGTGTGGTCTTCCGATTGAGCGTTCACCAGCCCAGATAGCATTAATAAAGCGACTAAGATCAGTTCATGTTTCATCGTTTATTACTATTACATTTTCGTCACAAAAGTAAAAAGAAATCATAATCTCCGAACGCCTTCTTATTTTCTTAAATGACATCAAAAAAACGCGCCAGAATTCTGGCGCGTTTTTTTCACAATAAAGGAATCCTTCTATCAATCGACATCGGCGCGAGCCATGGCGTCCTTGTAGTACTTCTGATTGATAAACACGTCTTCCTTGTAGGGATTGATGTGGCGTTTCTTCGACTGAGCGATGATGTAACACAGGGCAATGCAGTTGGTGATGAGCGCCAAGGCGCTGATCACAATCATGGCCGTCGGGTTGGCTGCAACGGTATCGACAGTGGTACCGACAGGAGCAGCGGCTCCGCCAGCGACTTCATAGATCTGCTTGATGGTCTCGATACCGTTAGGATACTGCACCGGCAACGTAGCCCAACTGTACTTGAAGAAGCCGTCTTTAAAGACTTCCTGGAATAGCGGGAACACTTGGGCGAACATACACCAGATGGCTAAAGTGTTGGCACGGTTCTGGATCCAGCCGCCACGGTTCCACAGCAAGGCAGCGATAGTCGGGGCGAGCAGCAGAGCAATACCGCAATACCAGCTGTGCGTCGGCAAGCAGTTGTAGGTGTAGGCGAAGTTCCAGATGTCGTAAACGACAATGTACACCCAAGTCATGTCGGCCCAAATCATGTCTTTTTTATCTTTTGACGAGTAGACGTTCCACCAGGCGGTCATACAGAAAATGTTCAGGAGACCAGCGACGCCATTCATCACGTTGTGCCAGCCACCATAGAGCCACACGCCCTCGCTGGAAAGCCACCATTTATTCCAACCCATCACGGCACTCTCAAAATCGGAAACCACGGCGATGAGAATGTTAATGGCAACGATGATAAACGGGAAGGGCTTGAACCAATGCTTGGCGCCGATGCCCCATTTGTATTTGATCATCATAAAGCCGATACACCCTGTGAGAGCCGCATACAGCTTGGCGTAGTGGAACCAGCCATTCATATAGAGATGCGTCTGGTTGTTGACTGCCCAGGCAGCGCCCGACCGTGCTCCGATAGCAATTGCCACGAAATAGATGGTCAGGAGGACTGGAATCACGAAGAAGGTGATGATGCCGCCAGCTTTGGTGCGACGGGCAAACTCGTTCATAAGGATGAGACCTGCGAGGACGACGAGCAGCATCCCCCATTGTGCTAAAGCATTAGCGCCGTAAACTTGAAAAAACATAAGATTGAGTTTTTAGGTATTAATGTTGTTGACTTCCTTTTGAATTTTTTCACGAGAAGCCAAACTGTCCAAAGTCTTTTGTCTATAAATCAAATGCCCAAGTGCATCTTGATTCTGGAAACCAAGATATCGATCACGACAGGGCTGGAACCTCTCGGCAAAATGATGTCGGCACTGCGTTTGGTCGGTTCTATGAACTGCTGGTGCATAGGCTTGACAAAGGTCTGGTAGTGACGCAACACATCCTCCCAGGTACGGCCGCGTTCCGCGATATCGCGACGGATGATACGCATCAAGCGTTCATCACCGTCTGTATCTACAAACACCTTGATATCCAAACGCTTGCGCAACTCTTCGTTGGTCAGCACCATGATACCTTCCACGATAATGACTTCGGTGGGATGCACGTAGATGACCTCTTCGGAACGGGCGCAAGTGACATAGGTATAGATCGGCATAGGAATCGTCTCTCCTCTTCTCAGACGGTCCAGATGGTCGATGAGCAGATCCCACTCGATGGCATCGGGATGGTCGAAGTTGATTTGCTTTTTCTCTTCTGGCGTCTTGTCGCCATTGTCGTAGTAATAAGCGTCCTGTGAAATTACGGATACGGAATTCTCCGGCAGCTGACTCACCAGCTCTCTGACCACCGTGGTCTTGCCTGAGCCTGAACCGCCTGCAATGCCAATGATTAACATGTTTCTTCGATTTTTTTACGTGCTACAAAGATAGGCATATTTTCCATGAAGTCCACATCTAATGCTTTTTTTTAAACAGGCCATAAAAGACCCTTCTGCCTCTTCTTGGTAAAAAACCGTATCTTTGCGCCAAATTTCAAATGATGAAGACTTTAGAAAAAATTTTCAGCTGGCTTATCTTAGCCGCCCTGATTGCCGTCGTGGCATTGCAGATTGTTAGAAACCACAAGGAAAAAACCGAAAACAAACTCCCCACGATAGAACTCACCGAGATACAGTCTGTGTTTCCTGAAGCAGCCAAGATTCAGACACTTGACACCGCTTATTTTCGCATCCTTGACGCGAAAGGGCAAGCCCTTGGCAGCGTGTTGCTCAGCTCTCCCTATGCCGACGATGTGAAAGGCTATGCCGGCAAAACGCCATTGATGATCGTGGTCGGCCCTGACGACAAAATCGCCCAAGTGCAGCTGCTTGAAAACGGCGAGACTCCTGGTTTCGTCAACCGCGTTGTCAACTCCGGATTCCTTGAATCGTGGAACGGCCTGAGTTTAAATGAGGCACTTGACAAAGAATTGGATGCAGTGAGCGGTGCCACTTTCTCGTCGACAGGCATCAAAAAGAGCCTGCAAAAACGACTTTCGGTGGCGGCAAGGCAAGAAGCCAACTTCCAAAAAGAAGACCGTAACATCTTTCAAAGCATCTGTATCCTGTTCGTCATCGCCATGGCGTTGCTTTGTTTCTTCATGCCCAAGCATACCAAAATGCTGCGTTACATCGCCCTCTTGCTGTCCATCATCGTCATTGGCTTTTGGCGTAACGCCTTGATGTCGCTCAGTCTTTTCTACGGATGGCTCACCAGCGGCATCAGCTGGCCCATGGAATGGGCTTTGCTGCTCATCTTCGTTCTTGCCGTTTTGCTTCCTTTGTTCACGGGGAGGGCTTTCTATTGCCAATACCTCTGTCCGATGGGGGCCATGCAGGAGTTCATAGGTAAAGCTAACAAGAACAAAATAAACCTACCTCAAAAGGTGGTCACGGCCTTACTCATCATCAGGAAACTCTTCCTGCTGACCATCTTGATCCTGCTGTTGGTCGGTGTCACCTTCAACCTGGCTTATTTTGAGCCATTCAGCGTGTTTAGCGTGAAGAGCGTCACCCTATTCAGCGTCATTCTCGCTGCCGTCATCCTCATTATCTCCCTCTTTGTCAACCGTTGCTGGTGCCATTTCCTCTGTCCTACCGGCTTGTTGTTCGAACTCGTCCGCAAAATCGGTCCGAAGAAAAAATCTCAAGAAGTGAAAAAAGATTAAGGGACAGTTGAAAACATGGTATGATATTTGTGTTTTTTCAATCATCATCAATACATTTGACTATGAAAAAGACACTGCTATCTATCGTCCTGTTGCTTGCTATCGCACTCACTGGACAGGCACAAGTGGAAAGACGGCCTAACCCACGCCACCGCCATCATCCAGCTCCAACACGAACCATTCCGCATTATCACACACGCTATATTCCTGATTTTAGTGGTGATTTCCGCATCCATGCCATTGCCGATGTCGGCTTGTTCGATATGGAGGCATTGATATTCCACAACTACCCAAGCCATTTCAGTCTGGGTGCCATGGCGGAATATCAAATAGGGCGTGTCGTCAGTCTGGGTTTAGGCGCTGAGTTTTATAGCAGCAGAGGCGTGTACAATCACACTCTGCATAATAACATGGACCAACTGTATCTTCGCTCTCTGCCTATTTATGCCAATCTACGACTCGCTGTTCCAGGAAACGGCCTCAGACCTTTCGTTGAAGGACGTGCCGGTTATGCCATCCCTCTGGGGACGGTGTCGGTGTATAATACAGGCAATGCCGTTGTGCCGACTTATGAAGCAGGTGGCCTATATACGGGTGTGGCAGCAGGCCTGACCTATGGTAGCTCCAACTTCAGTGTAGGCTTCACTTGCACTGATTTGCACAATGTCACCGATGGCTACAACGGCCGCAGATCCCTACTCACCGATTTCTATATCCGTTATTCCTACGCTTTTCGTGTGAACTGACCGAAACAAGACATATGAAAAAACGGGCTACTAGTAGTCCGTTTTTTATTTCATAAGCAGTCGTCTTTCTTTAGATTTCCTCTTCATCTTCTTCATTCCGCTCGGCGGCGGCAGTGCCTTCCAAGACGATGACGATCTCTCCCTTAACCTCTTTTTGACCGAAATACGTTATCACCTCGGCCAAAGTGCCGCGCACGTTCTCTTCATGAATCTTGGTCAGTTCGCGGGCGACAGAGACCTGACGGTCGGGACCCGTGACCTCAGCCAACTGTTGCAAAGTCTTCACCAGGCGGAAGGGTGATTCATACAGGATGGTGGTATAAGGATGCTCCGCAATGGCACGGATGCGGGTCTGACGTCCTTTCTTATGGGGCAGGAATCCTTCGAAGATGAACTTGTCGGCTGGCAAACCCGAGTTGACCAGGGCGGGCACAAAAGCCGTCGGACCCGGCAGACACTCCACCTCAATATGACGCTGTATGCACTCCCTGACCAGCAGAAATCCCGGGTCGGAGATAGCTGGAGTTCCGGCATCGGTGACCAGAGCCATGGTCTCGCCCGCCTCAATGCGATCGGCTAGGCGTTCCAGCATCTGGTGCTCGTTTCGGATGTGATAGGCTGTCATCGGCTTGCTGATGCCGAGATGCCGCAAGAGGTTGCCCGAAGTGCGCGTATCCTCAGCTAAGATCACATCTACCTCCTTGAGGATGCGTATGGCACGCAAGGTGATGTCCTCAAGGTTTCCAACCGGAGTGGGTACAAGATAGAGTTTCGACATTGGACGATTGTTTTTCAGCTACATACTGGCAAATGCTTTATCTTCACTCAAACTTACGGGCGACGAGATCCGATAGCTTTTTATAAGCCTCATTGTTGCTGTTCCACTGCAGTTCTATTTTCAATTCATTTAGATATATCAATGCTCCGTTAAGTGTCTTCAAGTCATTCAGATTGTCAATCGACTTATTGTATTTTTCCATACTACCACCAAACAATTCATTGACAAACAAGAATTTATCATTGATACCGATAGCATCCTTCAAATCCAAGACAGGTGCTTGCTGCAGACGTTCACCCAAAGTGCCTTCATGTTCAATTCTTTCCCCTAAAGTTTCCACAGAACCAAAATCAGTTCCGCTTGGTGTCGTGGCTATCTCGGGTTGCTGGTCCATTTTCTCCTCATCAATTTCTTTGCTTTCTTCGATAAAATCAAAAATAGGATCAGAGGGCGTCTCGCCATTCAAGGTCGGAGGATAAAAAGAGGGGGCTTCGGGAACTTCTTCAGCGGGCTTCTTATCTTCGACAGGCTTTTGTTCCGTTTCATCCTCCATGGCAGGCATCTCAAAAGGATTTTCAGGAATCAAATCCTCTCCACCGATGCGATCTCTTTCAAGTATCTCGTCTTCCTCTACCGGATCCATGAAATGGACAATCTTCTCCTCGGGTTCGACAGGAGAGCCAACATCCTCAATACGGAAAACGAAGGGTTCTTCTACAGATTGGACGTCTTCCGCGGGTTGTGTTTCCTCAATAAGTTCAGCCTCTGCATTCACCTCTTCACCAGGTTCATCGGATGCCTCTTCTTCAGGCGTTATAGATTCTTCCGCAACAGTAGTCTCCTCTTCAAGTTCTAATGGTACAGGTTCTGCATCGGGTTCAGGCTCCGTCTCTGGTTCTTCTTCAGACATTTCTGCCTCAGGGTTTTCATTATTGGCTGCTTCTTCATTTTCATCATTCTCCACTTGACCAAACAGACCGGCAAGGAGTTCGGGGTCAAGATCCATCTCTTCCTCATCTGGTTTTTGACCCAGATTGATAGAACACAACTTGTCGTAGATAGTGTGCGTGCGGTTCATCAATACATCCAAATCAAGAAGACCGAGTTCTTTCTCATTCCTGAGAAGATAGTCCACCTGTTGACGTAATAAGTTGATTTCCTGTCTTATAGACAACAACAATTCTTTTTGATTATTGAATTCTTCGTTCATATCGGATTTATCTCTATTTTTGCTTTGTAAGAAACGACTAAAATACAAATAATCTAAAAACGGAAGCCATGTTTCAAGAAAAAGATTCTTACAACAAGTCACAGGGCTGGATTGAGGTAATCTGCGGATCGATGTTTTCGGGCAAGACGGAAGAATTGATCAGGAGACTGAAGCGAGCCAAAATTGCCAAGTTACGGGTCGAAATCTTCAAGCCTGGCGTCGACACGCGATACAGTGAAGAAGATGTGGTTTCGCACAATGCCACCGCCTTGCATTCCATCCCTGTTGAAAGTGCCCAACAGATTCTTTTCTATGCCAACGATGTGGACGTTATTGGCATCGACGAGGCGCAGTTTCTTGATGATGAGCTTCCTAACGTGTGCGAGCAACTGGCCAACCAAGGCGTACGTGTTATCGCAGCGGGTCTCGATATGGATTTTATGGGCCATCCTTTCGGCCCTATGCCTAAACTTATGGCCATTGCAGAGGATGTGACCAAAGTGCATGCCATCTGCGTGCGTTGTGGCAGCCAGGCGCAGTTCTCCCATCGTATCATTGCAGGTGACAAATTGGTCGTTTTAGGTGAAACAGAAAGCTACGAACCGCTTTGCCGCTCTTGTTTTCTAAAAGCGCAAAAGGAAAAAGAAAAAGGAATAGAAAACGCTGAAAACAATCCTTAAACCGTTACTGAACCCGTTCCCTGAACAGGCACGGTATCCTGGACGGGTATTTCTTTCTCCGAATTATTGAAATCCTCTATAGCGTCCTTCACAAGGTCGAAACCCTGATAGACATAGGGCACCGTCCGCTCCACATATGGATAAAGAAACGACTCCTGTTTCACTTCCGGTTTGACAATTTTGAGCAATTCCAAGTTGTTCAGCACCATCACGAGCAGACTGCACAAGAGGACTCCCTTTGCGGCACCAAATACAAATCCGCCCAGTTTATCCAAAAAACCCAAATTCAACGACTTGGCCAGCTTTGATGCCAACTTGCCAATCAGATTGACCAGCAAGGCCAGCAAAACAAAAGTCAGGATGAAGGCTACGGTATTTATGTATTTCGGATTGATTTCGATATACTCCACCAGACGTTCCGCTGTAAAGTCGGAAAAATGCATGGCGCCATAGATGCCTACTATAAAAGCCAGCAGCGAAGCCACCTCAACGATAATGCCCTTTTTCAGCCCTTTGATACCGAAAAACAAAAGCACAATGGCGATGATGATATCAAGGTAATTCATGTGCGCTTATTATTTAGCAAAAGTACAAAAACAATTTGACAGTGCAACAACACAACGATTACACCGTAAAATTCCGTATTTTTGCAACAAATACTAAGAGAATGTCTGAACCGATCCTTTCCGTCAGCAACCTTCGAATCTCTTTCCGTCATGAGAAAAAGTGGATCGAAGCCGTGCATGGTATCGATTTCGAAGTCTATGCCGGACAGACCTTAGGCATCGTAGGCGAATCGGGTTCAGGCAAGTCGGTGAGTTCCCTTGCCGTCATGCACCTCCTCAACGAAAGGCAAAGCCAAATCAAAGCCAAAGCCATGCTTTTGGAAGGCCACGACATCACTGACTACAATGAAAAGCAGATGGCGACCGTGCGCGGCAAACAGATCGCCATGATCTTCCAGGAACCGATGACCTCGCTCAACCCTGTCTACAAATGCGGTTTTCAGGTGACCGAGATGATTCTCCAACACGAGACGGTCTCGAAGATGGAAGCACACCAACGCGTCATTGAGCTCTTCAAACAGGTCATGCTTCCACGTCCAGAGGCCATCTACGAGAGCTATCCGCACGAGCTCTCAGGCGGACAGAAACAGCGCGTCATGATTGCCATGGCCATCGCCTGCAATCCCAAGATCCTCATCGCTGATGAACCTACCACCGCCTTGGACGTGACGGTACAGCTGGAGATATTGAAACTCCTGCGAAAGCTACAAACTGAGACCGGCATGGGTATGATTTTCATTACCCACGACTTAGGCGTGGTAGCTGAAATTGCCGATCAAGTGGCTGTGATGCACAACGGAGAAATCCTAGAACGGGGCTCGGTCAAAGAGGTATTGGCCAATCCTCAGCATCCATACACCCAAGGACTGCTGGCCTGTCGTCCTCCGATGAACGTCCGGCTGAAACGACTGCCTATCGTGAAAGAGTTCCTCGACGGAGAATGGAAAGGAGGCAAACAACAGATTTTAAACGATCTGCAAATTACGGCCGAGGAGAGAAAACAGCACCTGGAAGCCTTATACCAACAGGAGCCTTTGCTACAGGTACAGGAGTTAAAGACCTGGTATCCTTTACGCAAAGGCGTCCTCAACCGCGTCTATGACTATGTCAAAGCCGTCGACAAAGTCAGCATAGAGGTCTACGAAGGCGAAACGTTGGGGTTGGTGGGCGAGTCAGGCTGTGGCAAGACCACCCTCGGTCGCTCTATCTTGAGGCTTTCGGAACCCACTGGGGGAAAGATTATCTTCGACGGAGTGGAGGTCACTTCGCTCAAAGGCAACGACCTGCGTGAGTTCCGCAAACAGGTCCAGATCGTTTTTCAAGACCCTTATTCTTCTCTTAACCCGCGCATTTCCATCGGTGCCGCCATCTCAGAGCCCATGCTGGTCCATGGCATCGAAAAAGACCATAAGAAATGCCGAGAGAAGGTCTGCGACCTGCTGGAACAGGTCGGACTGAAAGCCGAACATTATGGTCGTTATCCGCATGAATTCTCTGGTGGTCAGCGACAGCGCATCTGCATTGCCCGTGCCCTGGCGGTCGACCCACGACTAATCATCTGCGACGAATCAGTCTCGGCACTGGATGTTTCCGTACAGGCTCAGGTACTCAACCTGCTCAACCGCCTCAAAGAGGAACGTCATCTAACCTATATCTTTATCTCGCACGACCTCAGCGTGGTGCGTTTCATGAGCGACCGGGTGCTGGTGATGTACAACGGAAAACCCGTCGAGCTCAACGAGGCGGATGAATTATTCGAGCATCCGAAAGAGACATACACCAAAAAACTCATTGACGCACTGCCCGGAAAGCAGTCACATTTTGTTTAAATCAATATCAAACGACATAAACATATGAAATTAGCTACAGCCCTGTCACAGAGGGCAGATTTACAGAAACGTCTGTCGGAAATCGGCAATAGACTGAACAACAATGCCAAAGTGCAGGAAGGAGAGAGTCCTGCCGAAGAACCCAAAGCCCTGCTCAAGGAAATGGATGCCATGCTGTCCGAATTAGAGGACCTGATGACCCGAATCAACCTGACCAACAGCAAGACTGTCGTCAACGGAAAGACCTTGACAGAGATGCTCGCGCACCGCGACTGTCTCAACGAGCGCATTATGCTGATGCGCAAGTTCCTTGATGCCGCCAGCAGCAAGGTGGATCGTTATTCTCGTACCGAGATAAAGATTGTGAGCACGGTGAAAGTCGCTGAACTGCAAAAGGAACTCGACAAAGCCGCGAAGACGCTTCGCGAGACCGACGAACAAATCCAAGCCCTCAACTGGACCACGGATTTGCTATAAAAGAAATAGAGGTAGTCTGGCAGAGCGGGTGAGATCTCTCGCAACTGAGAATGAGTTGCATTTGCATGGATATGTGGGGCGCATATCGTTTTTTAACAAAGCATGCCCAGCACATTGACACGTGCATCTATACTTTTCACCTTTACTACCGTATCACCGGTTGTCAGACGAGGGAGGGGTTGGGGCTTTTTCTATTTCTTTTTCAGCCTGTTCTTTATTGCTTTCCATTTCAAACTGAACGTGTTTGTTGCGCCGGAACCATTCGGTGATATCCTTGACACGGCCATCCGCCAGGCGTTTCATCATCCGCTGGTTGGTGGTAGGCGAATCCAATGGACCGCAGTTCTCATCAAATCGACCTAATTTGATGTAATCAAACACTTCGTCGTTGAAAGCTTTGGGAAGCTCATTCTTTCCTGAATACCAGCCCACGTGGAGGCCATGATGCTGACTTTTCAGATGTTGTGCCAGATTGGCTACATCCTGAGGCGCGATGTCGCCTCCCATGAAGCAGACGCAAGTGATGCCAGGCCTGTATTTTGCCACAAGGTCGTCCAACTCCCTCTGGTCAAGAACGGTACCCGTATCCTCCCAGAGGTATTTGCTGTGACAATGAGGACAATGGTTAGGACAATTGGTGATGTTGATGGCCAAGGTCACCTCGTCTGGAACTTCCTGAAAAACAATATTATAATTAGCGTATTTCAGCATAAAAACAAAACAAACAAAATATCCGTAACTCGGTTTAGTCCGCCTTACTGTAAAATCTTCTCTTGGCTTCTTCCTGACGGGGTTCGGAGAAGTTGGAGATGCGCTTCAGGTAACCGATGATACGGGTTAAATAATCAATATTATGACTGTGGCACTTTGGGCATTCCTTCAAATAACGCTTGTCGATGTATCCGCAGTCGTTGCAAATGGTGTTCGGGATGTTGAAGGTAAAGTAGTTGCAGCCCTCTTTTGCCGCCACTCTCAACAACTGGCGGTACTGGGCCTGAGTAAGGTGCTCCTCGAGATTCATGTGCAATGCCGAGCCACCGGTGAGATGCTTGATGTACTTCTCGCCGTGGAGCCTGAACTTATCAAGGATATTCGAATCAGGATCTTCTACGACATAGAAATAGCTGTTATAGCAGTCGCGTGGCACCTCATAGCCGTCTTCCTTATCCCATTTGGCATGCTTCACGCCCACATTCTCGGCAGGAATCATCTCGCAGTTGAACATCAGTTCCTTTGAACGGTACTTCTTGTTATAGGTCTCGATAAGACCGAGGACACCCTGGACGAAGTTCTCATAATCCGGGTTATCGCTGATCTTGATCTTGAGGAACTCTGCTGCTTCGACGAGACCATTCACGCCGATGGTGAGATATTGACGCGACATGTTGATATAACCGGCATCGAAAAGCGGTAGCATACCTTTTGACTGTAGTTCCTTCAGGTTTTCGTTGTAGCAAATCTGCACTTTATGCATCAGGTCGATAATCTCTTCGAGGAAGGTGAGGTAGTGCATGTTGTTACGCACGGCATACTGGATGCAACGGTTCAGGTTGACGGTGAGCACGCTCTTGGAACCAGTGGAGACGCCACCAGCACCGAGGGTGTAGCTGAAACCGTTGTCCTGAATCTCGTTACGCAGACGGCAGCATGACGACAGGGAATCGGCATTGTCGCTGAGGTATGTGAAGAAGGAGTGGCCCTCGGCATACATCTCGGCGGTGAAGTCACCCCATTCTTTATCGATCACATCGCCGTCCTTGGAAAGCAACGCCATCGTCTCGACTGGGAAAGTCAGCACGCAACGTTGGCGTTCGGCATTGAACCATTTCATGAAACGCTTCTGCAGCCAGCTGAGCGAATCCCAATCGGGCTGAGAGCCATCGGGAAAGTAGAAGTTGCCAAACAAAGACTGGAAATAATTCTTGTCATAATAGGCAATGTTCCAGAACACGGACTGGAAGTTACGTGCTCCGGTAGGCTGGTTGATGGAATAGACAATCTGTTCGAAACAATCGGTGATGACCTTGTCGATGCTTCTCTTTTTCTTGGAGAAGTCAACGATTTCATCGGCGCGTTTGTAATAGTCCTGACCATATTCGAGACCGATGAAATAGTTCATATACATCAGAAACTCCGGGGTAGCGCAGGCACCTGAAAGCATGGACGAGACAATGAACACCATGTTGATGAAGCCACCGCAGAAGGAACGCAGGTTGGTAGGAGCCGTAGAATTGCCACCTATCGATTTGGTACCTTCGAGCAACCATGGATACATGGTGATGGAAGCGCAGTAATTGGCGAGGGAAGTCTCGTCATTCTTATAAATAAAGTGGTTGTTGAGCAGATATAAATATCTGTCGGCTAACTCTTTGCCATACACTTCCTTGATTCTGTCGGTGAGCAAACGACGGTTGATACGAATGAAACTTGACTTGGGCAGTTCTCCGATAAGGGTGGCGATGTTTTTTTTCTCCACATTGGCATTGGCATCGTATTTCGAGCCTGTGGCAGGATTGGATGCATTGCAATAGTTGGTGAGAAAATCGATCTTTTCGCGCACTTCACGGTCCTCGGTATGCTTTTGGCGATAAAGGATGTAATTCTTCGCCACAGTATAATACTGTTCCGCCATAAGGGCAGTCTCCACCTGGTTCTGAATCTCTTCCACCGTAATGCCATTCGTAATTCTGACACGGCTCAGAATGGAATTCAAATCTTCATCAGTGGCATAAAAACCCGAGGCCAAAAAAGCTTTACTGATTGCTACCTTGATTTTTTCTACAGAGAACGGTTCTTCCTTACCATCTCTTTTCTTAATGTACAAACCGGCATTGTTCATAATAAAAAGTGCTCGTTTTCAATTGTTTCCGCTATTATACTAGCAGTAATACGGATGTGTTGCTCGTATGGGTTCAAGTGCCGCCCTTCATCCCGAAGGCAGACATTGCCATTTTGTAAGGCAGGTCTTCTGACTTGTTTCACGTCATACGGCCTTCCCGTCGGATATTCGACAGTGGCAAGAGTGCATGACGCCTTTCAAAAAAAACTTACAGCTACGGGTATAGTCCCTGATTTTCACAGGGTTCCCTTTTCATCTTTCCTAAAGAACCTTACCTTGCAAAACTAATTCTTTTTTGTTGCACCTCATAATCGTAAATGGCAATTTTTTTATCAACAAAATTATCAACATGATAATTGTTTGATTTCATTATTTTTGCAATCGTAAAAAGACAAAATGGATAAAAAACTCCATTTTTTAGACTTGAAAAACGAAAAAATCATGAGCAAGAAAAAAAAGATTGATAATAAACTGAGCACATTTACCAGCGCCATACTAAGTCATTTTGCTGAAGAACCTTTTCGCCCTAAAAACTATAAACAGGTTTGTAAATATTTGGGTATCAAGGATCAAGCAGGAAAAGACGTAGTCTATCATCTACTCATCGAACTCAAAGACCAGGGGTTGTTGGTGGAAGACCGACCCTACCGTTACATCATGAGTGCGGCGGGGTTGGCGCAATACGGACCTAAGACACAGTATGTGGTAGGCACAGTAGAAATGAAATCAACAGGCAAAGCTTATGTCATCCTTGATGATGAAGAAGGTGAAGATGTTTTCATCGCCTCCAACAACACAGGCAAGGCTTTGAATGGCGACCGCGTCAGAGTCGCGATGTTTCCCAAGCGAAACAACAAGAAACCCGAGGGCGAGATTGTGGAAGTGTTGGAACGCAGATTTACCGATTTTGTGGGAATTTTAAAGATTACGCATGGTTATGTCTTTGTCGTGCCTGACCTTAACACTATGCCGGTCGATATCTTCGTACCCAAAGGTGAGCTGAACGGGGCCAAGAATGGGCAAAAAGTCATCGTGCACCTCGTCGACTGGCCTGATGGCTCCGGCAATCCCTTCGGCGAGATCATCCGCATCCTAGGCACACCTGGCGAAAACGACGTGGAAATGGAGTCTATCCTGGCCGCCCACGATTACCCCATCGACTTTCCTGAAGCCGTTGAGAAAGAGGCCGAGGCCATCCCCATAAAGATAAAGGAGGAAGAGATTCGTAAACGCCGTGATTTCCGCCACGTGTTTACCATCACCATCGACCCTGCCGATGCAAAGGACTTCGACGACGCCATATCGCTTCAAAAACTGCCTAACGGACATTGGGAGATAGGTGTCCATATCGCTGATGTGTCGCATTATGTCAAACCGGGTTCGGAAATCGACAAGGAGGCTTTGGAACGCGGCACCTCTGTCTATCTGGTGGACCGCACCATACCCATGTTGCCCGAAAAACTGTGCAACAACGTCTGCTCCTTGCGTCCCGATGAAGAGAAACTGACTTTCTCGGTAGTCTTCGAGATGGACGACGAAGCCCGTATCTATAAGCATTGGATTGGAAAGACCATCATCAAATCGAGCCGTCGTTATACCTACGAAGAGGTGCAGGCCATGATTGAAGGCGGTGAGGGTGACTTTAAAGATGAAATACTGACTTTCAACAGTTTGGCTACAAAACTGCGTGAAAAACGCATGGCGTTGGGCAGTATCAATTTCCATTCCGAAGAGGTAAAGTTCATCCTCGATGAAAACAAAAAACCTATTGACACCTACATACGGGAACAAAACGAATCACACGAACTCATCGAGGACTTCATGTTGCTTGCCAACCGTACCGTGGCTGAGACTTTTGGCGGAAAGGACAGCAAATGGCACAACTGCACCTTCGTGTTCCGTGTCCACGACGAACCCAACCCTGAAAAACTGAACAAATTTCTGTTGCTTATCTCTCGCTTGGGCTATTCCATGGACATCAGCACCCGTTCCAAACTGGTGCACTCCTACAACAAACTCTTCAAAGATGTGGAAGGCAAGGGCGAAAAGAACCTCATCGAGCAGGTGGCTGTCCGCACCATGGCCAAGGCCGTCTACAGCACCGATAACATCGGACACTACGGCTTGGCTTTCGATTACTACACCCACTTCACTTCCCCCATCCGCCGTTATCCCGACTTGATGGTACACCGTCTCATCGAACGTTACCTCATCGAAGGTCTACCGTCAGTCGATAAAAAGACCTATGAAGAAATGTGTCTCCACGCCAGCGATATGGAGAAACAGGCCGAAGAGATGGAACGTCAGTCTGTGAAGTTCAAGCAAGCAGAATATCTGCAAGACAAAATTGGTCAGGTATTCGACGGACTTGTCTCCGGCGTGAGCAAATGGGGACTCTATGTCGAACTGAAGGACAACAAATGCGAAGGTTTGGTCCGCTACGAAGACCTTCCTGGCGACTATTACTATCTCGATGAAGACAATTTCCGCGTAATCGGCGAAGACACGGGCAAAGTTATTCAGCTCGGCGACGAAGTCAAGGTGCGCGTAAAAGACGTAGACATCATGAAACGCCAAATGGATTTCGTCATGCTTGGTGATCAATCTTTTGGCAAAAAGAAAGGAAAACCATCATCAAAAAGAGGTCGTTGACGTTAATAATCAAGCTAATTTCTCTCATATCAATTTAAAATCCTACTTTTGCAGCGTAAAAATCCAATAATCATGAAGAAACAGCTTAAGAATTTGGTCGTGGCTTTGTTCGCCATCATTGCTTTAGCCCTGGTGGGATGCCACAGAAACGAGACCATCACTGTATCGGACAATGACCTCTGGTTCTCGGAATTGTCAGAATCCCAGACGTTCACCATCACTTCCGACTGTTCCTGGACCATCGAGAAAAACGAAACGGCCAACTGGTATACCATCAGCCCTACTTCCGGTGAAAAAACAAATACAGGTACTGTCGTTACCGTCACCGTCAATGAACTGGAAAATAACAACTTGAGAGAAGCCTCTTTTACCATCACATCCAAAAGAGGCACGTGTACCGTGAACATGCCTTTGACACAGGTCGCTGTTGAATTCGACAATATCTTGAATACGGTCTTTGGCGTTAAAAAGGTCGAACAATGGAATACCGACTTTTATGGCAACCCCATCGAGGACACCCATTTCATTGGCCGTTACGACCCTTTCGACACCACCTATGGCTATACCATGTATTTTTTGGAAGACAGTACTGGCGTTCAAGTTGACCGTCATAAACATCAAACCGTCTATTATCCGTTCCAATATGCTTTCGACGCACAGGAAAGGAACTTATATATTGATTTCCTTCTCGAGGATTCGACCCACGAAAGCTATAACGCCTCTGTTCTGCTCGCCTGTGACGCCATGTTCCGCCTGCAGCATGAATATAAGCCTCATTTCTGGGAAAAAATCGACATGGCAAAGATCGGCACCATCGACCCAGGCGAGAAATCTATCCTGAAGAAAGCTATCAGCAAGAGTAAGAGAAAGGGTGGCGGACCAATATTCAATATGGAATAAGAAATAAAATGAAAAAGTGAACGGGCCGCGGTCTGTTCACTTTTTTTGTCATGAGCAAAAACCTGATCCGACATATTGCACTGATAGGTGTAGGCGTCTATCTCCTCGCCCTCATCATCGTCAGCCTAGTGTTTCGCGACCACGCCATGCAGCTGAAGTGGATGCTGTGGGGCATCGGCGAAGTGCTATTCTTCTTTTTGCTCACAACTTTTTTCTATCCCCGTTGGAAAAAAGACGACCAAAAGCACTTCCTGCGCAAGGTCTTCTGGACCGCTTTGGCCCTACGTGCCGTGTATGCCTTCGTGATGTGCTATTATTTCTACTATCAGACCGGCATCGCCTTTGAATACCAAGCTGGCGACAGTCTGGGCTATCATCGCACCGCCGTCTACCTCTCCCGATGCATACGGGCGGGACATATCCGTTATGTGTTCCAGTACCTCAACGCCTATACGATGGGGTTTTCCGACCAGGGCTATACCCTTTGGCTGGCCTTCATCTACACCATCTTTGGCCCCAACCTGTTGACACCACGACTCCTAAAGGCGCTCATGAGCGCATATATGTGTGTCGCTCTTTACAAGCTGACCTTCCGCACATTCGGTGAACGCACCGCACGCTTGGTGACAGTGATGTGCGTCTTTATGCCCACTTTGATACAGATTACAGGACTTCACACCAAAGAGACTGAGATGACCTTCCTCACTGTGATGGCCTTAGAACGCATGGACTACCTCGTCCGCAGCCGCCGTTACACCTTCTGGACCATCACCGCCCCCATCCTCTTCACTGCCTTGACTTTCGGTTTCCGAACCATCATCGGCATGTCGTTGATTTTTGCATTCATCGTTTTCATCGTCCTCTCCGAGAAACTGGTGACCCGCAAACAAAAAATCGGCACCATAGTCGCTATTGTTTTGGTCTTTTTTGTGTTTCTCTTCACGCCTGTGGGTCGTGAGATGAAAATCATTTACAGACTGAACTTCACCGAGGGGAAAATGGTATCCAAGAAATACGAAGCTCTTGGTTTGAAACATGCGCAACTTGTAAAGAATCGCTATATGGCTCCAGGCGTTTTTGTCATCCCCTTGTCCTCGATGGTGGAAGAAGCCAACGAGAACCAAAAGATGATGAATGGCAGCTATTATGTCAAAAACCTTCTGGCATTCTTTGCCATGTGGGCTATTGTCATTGCCATAAGAGAGAAACGGTGGCGCAATTTCACTTTAGTCGGAGGTTTTGAGTTGGCCTATCTGGGCATCATCGCGTTTTCCTTTGCCGTCAATTCGGAGCGATACCACCAGCCTGCCCTACCCTGCCTGATCATCATGGCTGCTTTTTGCATGACGCACCTGCGTCGCAAGGACCTGAAACTCTATTACGTCTACTGTGGACTCCTGCTTTTGGCGCTTATCGGGTGGAACTGGATGAAACTATCCGCCAGAGGCTTTTATTAGTTTTGAAAAAGAAAAATCCGACAACCGACTTGGCATAAAGAAAAATTATATATCTTTGCAGCGCAAACAGCAAGGTACCTTGCCCGAGTGGTTAGGGATCGGTCTGCAAAACCGGGGACGGCGGTTCGAGTCCGCCAGGTACCTCAAAATCAAAGCCCACGATGTGGGCTTTTTTTATTGCCAATCTCCCCCCTTATCAGCATAAACAAAAATAGCCTCGCCATTGCGAAGCTATTTGACTCATTATGAGCCACATGTCGGACTCGAACCAACGACCTACGCATTACGAATGCGTTGCTCTACCAACTGAGCTAAAGTGGCATTAATTGCGTTAAATCTTTCGATTTGCGGGTGCAAAAATACAAAATTTCAAAATGCTGGCAATAAAAATCTCTATTTTTGCGTCATATATACATCACAAATACAAACCTCCATGTCTGTCGGTCGCTTTATTCTTGTCATGCTGCTCGCCACGGTGAAGACCTTGTTGACACCGCCAGCCGCCTATGCCCAAGACTTCACTTTCTGGCAGGCTTTCCTTGCTACAGCCAGTGGCGGCATCATCGGCTTCATTGTTTTCTTTTTTCTTGTAGATGCTTTCTTTGCCATTTCCAAAAAGAAAAAACTGAGCAAGAACAATATCCGCAAAGCCAGAAAAATTGTGGAGTTAAGGCGAAAATACAAACTGGGAGTTTTTTTGTTTCTCCTGCCCTTCCTTTCCATCCCTGTCATGGCCTATATCATACGGAAATTTTACGCCCATCATTGGGGCATTATTTTCGCCAGTCTAGGGATTGTTGTTTTTTGGAGCCTGTTTTTTAGCTTGGTATTCCTTCCCGTTAGGAAGATATAGATCCTCTTATTTCTCGTCTAGAAAATGCTTTACGCCCGCTTCCGTAAGACGCTGTACCGTCCACTCGTCTAACGGGAAAGCACCTATTTTACGGTAAAAGGCCAACGATGGCGTGTTCCAATCGAGGCAGATCCATTCCATGCGACCGCAATTGCGCTCCTTTGCAATAGCGGCAAGATATTTCAGGATGGCTTTCCCATAGCCCAAGCCTCTTTTTTCAGGGATAATGAAGAGATCTTCAAGATAAAGACCTTTCCGCCCCACGAAGGTAGAAAAATTATGGAAGAACAAGGCGAAACCGATAGGAATACCGTCTTCTTCAGCCAAAACGACTTCGGCGGACTTCTCTACAAACAGCGACTGGTGCAGTGTAGGCACATCTGCTATCACCTCGTCGGAGCATTTTTCGTATGCAGCCAAACGTTTGATGAAATCCAGAATTAAAGGGACGTCTTGCTCTTGGGCAGGTCGGATTTGAAAGACAGGCATAGTTATATAGTTACGAATCAGAGTGATTTCAAAAACTTCCACTGGAAGAGGACCAAATAGAACACGCCAATGGTGATGGCAGCGTCAGCCAAATTGAAAATCGGCCTAAAAAAGATGAAGTGTCCGTCGGGACCAAAGAAAAAGCTGGGCAACCAGCCTGTTGTTTCAGGCGTTACATCGATAATGGGAAAATACAGCATGTCAACAACGCGCCCGTGCAACCAACCCGCATAACCACCGCCCTCGGGAAACAAAGCGGCTAAATCAGTATAAGTACTCTCACTGAAAATCTGTCCATAAAAAACGCTGTCGAGGATGTTGCCAATAGCACCTGCTATAATAAGAGAGATACCGAATAACACGCCAAAACGCATGTCTTGTTTTTTAGCAAGGCGAAACAAAAAGAAAAATAAAACTACCACAGCCACAATACGAAAAACACTCAGTGCAAGCTTTAGACCGCCCCCATCGAGCCAACCGAAAGCCATGCCGTTGTTTTCGATGAACAATAACTTGAACCAATTGCCTAGAACGGGAATCTCCTGTCCTATGGTCATATGCAACTTGACCCAAATTTTAAGAATCTGGTCGAGCAGCAGTACAATGAAAATTACTAAAAACGACTTTAATAGTCCGTGAGACCCTGTCTTTTTCACTTCCGCTTGTTTTCTTGCATTTTAGCCTCTAAGCTGATGGTCGTGATGGGCACGCAACGCAATCTTTCCTTGGGAATCAACTTGCCAGTGACACGGCAGATGCCATAGGTCTTGTTTTCGATACGCATCAAGGCAAATTCCAAGTTTTGGATATATTTTTCCTGACGAGCGACGAGTTTGGCATTCTCTTCTTTTTGTGCCACAGCATAACCCTCTTCAAGGATTTTGAAAGTAGGAGCAGTGTCGTCGGTACTGTGTTCGCCGCCAGCCAAAGTGGACTTCAATGTCTCTAAATTTGCACGTGCCTGTTCAAGTTTTTCAAGAATCAAAACCTTGAATTCTTCTAGCTCTTCATCAGAATAACGCACTTTTGGTTCTTCCATTCTCTTCTTTTTGTCATCCATGGTAGTGTTAGTTTTAGTTAGAGATTATCACTGTCGAATTATTTCCGCTAAAATAATAAAAAAAACGATATAGATTATAAAAAGATGCTTTTCTCTTCCACATCCCATACAACAAAGTCACAGAACGGTGAAAAGCAGTATGATGAAATCAGTTCTTCTTGTTAATTTTTAATTTGATACTAACCTTTTCAGTAAGTTCATCGGGTTCTACGCCTTCAAGCTGGTCAACCATCACGATGTTGGCCAAAGTCTCGGCACAGATGTAGGATCCATACTTTTCCACAGCGGCATTAATGTCGTTGTTCTTCTCAATCTGCAGTTCAATACGGTCAGTGACTTCTAGACCAGACACCTTACGGAGGTTCTGGACGCGGTTCACAATCTCACGGGCAAGGCCTTCTTGAAGCAGTTCGTCGGTGACGGTCAAGTCGAGGGCAACAGTCATATCGTCTTGTGCTGTCACAGCCCAACCTGGGATGTCCTGCGTGGAGATCAAAGCGTCTTCCAAGACAAGGTCGACAGGGACGCCGTCAGCATCGAAGTGAGCCTCGCCAGTCTTCTCAAATTCATGGATGGCCTCCTGGCTCATATTGGCAAAGAAAGCGGTGATTTGCTTCATCTGCTTGCCATAACGTGGGCCGAGGGTCTTGAAGTTAGGCTTGATGCTCTTCACCAGTATGTTGTTGTCGGGTGAAAGGAACTCAATGCCTTTGATGTTGACCTCGCTCATGATGAGGTGTGACACTTTCTCCAACTGCTGTTTCATCGACTCGCTGGCAACAGGGATCATCACTTTAGAGAGAGGTTGACGGACCCTGATGTTGGCTTTCTTACGCAACGAGAGCACCAGTGACGAAATGAGCTGAGCGGCTTCCATACGTTCTTCCAAGTCTTTGTCGATGAACTTAGGATCTGCGACTGGGAAGTCCGTCAAGTGTACTGATTCAGCTTTCATCCTGCCACTGACTTTGTTAAGGTCACAGAAAAGCTGTTCGCTGAAGAACGGTGCAATAGGCGAGGACAGACGGGCCACGGTTTCGAGACAGGTATAAAGCGTCTGATAGGCCGAGAGCTTGTCGTTGGCATCGTCGCTCTTCCAGAAACGGCGACGTGAGAGACGGACATACCAGTTGCTGAGGTGGGCGTCCACGAAGTCCTGGATGGCACGGCCGGCACGGGTAGGTTCATAACTCTGCAAAGCATTGTCAACATTGATAATCAAAGTGTTAAGCTCAGAGAGAATCCAACGGTCGATTTCAGGACGCTCTGCGATAGGCAGGTCGGCTTCGTTGTAGCAGAAGTTGTCAATGTTGGCATACATAGCAAAGAAAGCGTACGTATTGTAAAGTGTGCCGAAGAACTTGCGGCGCACCTCGTCGACTCCGGCTTCGTCAAACTTCAAGTTGTCCCAAGGCTGCGAGTTGGTGATCATGTACCAACGGACGGCATCGGCGCCGAATTTTTCAATAGCGCCGAACGGGTCGACGGCATTGCCGAGACGTTTCGACATCTTGTTGCCGTTCTTATCGAGGACGAGACCATTGGAAATGACGTTCTTGTAGGCCACGCTGTCGAAGCACATCGTAGCGATGGCGTGCAAGGTGAAGAACCAGCCACGGGTCTGGTCGACGCCCTCGGCGATGAAGTCGGCCGGGAAGACGTCTTTGCCCAGCTGACCTTCCTTACCCATGTAGTGATACTGGGCGTAAGGCATAGCGCCGCTGTCGAACCACACGTCAATCAGGTCGGGCTCGCGAAACATCTTCTTGCCTTTTGGCGAGACGAGGACGACACCATCGATATAAGGCCTGTGCAGGTCGAATTTCTTATAGTCATCGCTAGCGTATGGATTCTCTTTCATGAAGCCCGCCTTGATGGATTTTTCAATCTCCTTGCGCAAGTCTTCCACGCTGCCGATGCAGATCTCCTCGCTGCCATCCTCGGTGCGCCAAATGGGCAATGGCGTGCCCCAGTAACGCGAACGGGAGAGGTTCCAGTCCACGAGGTTCTCGAGCCAGTTGCCGAAACGGCCGCTGCCGGTCGCTTCAGGCTTCCAGTTGATGGTCTTGTTGAGTTCAATCATGCGGTCCTTCAACGCTGTCGTCTTAATGAACCAGCTGTCCAAAGGATAATACAGCACGGGCTTGTCGGTACGCCAGCAGTGCGGGTAGTTGTGCGTGTGCTTCTCACTCTTGAAGAGCTTGCCATGGTCTTTCAGCCATACCACGATGTCCACATCGAGCGACTTGTCTTTTTCTGTCTTGGTAGGATCGTAGGCGTTCTTCACGAACTGTCCGGCATAAGGAGCATAGGCTTCGGCGTCCATGTTTTCATTAACGAAAACGGGGTCAAGGTCTTCCAGACGGAAGAACTTACCCGTACGGTCGACCATAGGCTGCGCCTTGCCGTCCTTGTCAATCATCTGCAAAGGCGGAATGCCGTTCTGCATGGCGACACGTTTATCGTCGGCACCGAAGGTCGGAGCGATATGGACGATACCGGTACCATCCTCGGTGGTGACATAGTCGCCAGGGATGACACGGAAGGCGCCTTCGCCAGGATTCACCCAAGGCATCAGGGGTTCATATTCCAACCCGACGAGGTCGGTGCCTTTGCAGGTGCCGAGCACTTCGTAGGGCAGTTTCTTATCGCCGACCTTATAGTCTTCGAAAGAAGGCTTTTCGGCTTCTGCAGGGAAGAACGAAGACATCAGCGGCTTGCCCAGGATGACGCAGAGAGGCTCTCCACTCACCGGGTTGACGGTCTTCACGAGGTTGTATTCGATGTTAGGACCGACGCAGAGGGCGGTGTTTGAGGGCAAGGTCCATGGCGTGGTGGTCCAAGCGATGACTTTGGTGTCGGCAAAAGCGGTGTCGGTACCAAAAGGCAGCTTCGACATCTTGCTTTGCTGTGCCTTCAGGCTGAAGATGGCAACACAAGTGAGGTCCTTTACGTCGCGATAGCAGCCGGGCATGTTCAGTTCGTGCGAGCTGAGGCCGGTGCCAGCGGCAGGCGAGTAAGGCTGGATGGTATAGCCCTTATAGAGCAGGCCCTTGTCGTAGAGCTTCTTCAGCAGATACCACAAGGTCTCGATGTATTCGTTGGTGAAGGTGATATAAGGATCGTCGAGGTTGACCCAATAACCCATCTTGCGGGTCAGGTCATCCCAGAGGTCCTTGTATTTCATGACCTCTTCGCGGCAGGCGTGGTTGTAGTCGTCTACGCTGATTTTCTTTCCGATATCCTCTTTGGTGATGCCGAGTTTCTTCTCGACGCCGAGTTCGACGGGCAGGCCGTGGGTGTCCCATCCGGCCTTACGCACCACGTGTTTTCCTTTCAGGGTCTGATAGCGGCAGACGATATCCTTGATGGTACGGGCCATGACGTGATGGATGCCGGGGGTGCCATTGGCAGAGGGCGGACCCTCGAAAAACACGAAAGAGTTGTTTTTGTCGCGGTTGTCGAGACTCTTTTGGAAAGTGTCGTTCTCTTCCCAGAAACGGCGGATTTCGTCGGCTGTTTCGGTGAGGTTCAACTGTTTGTATTCCTTATACTTCTTATTCATCTTTTTTATGGGATGTATCGGTTTGAAAATGAAGTCGCAAAATTACGAAATGTTACGGCAAAATCGGAAAAAGAGGTCCGTTTTTTTGAAAAAAGGGCAAAAACAATAGCCACCAGCGGCGACTGATGGCTATTGAACAACATTTTTGTGCTGTTTTAGAAGATATAATTGAACCCGATAAAGGTCTTCAGTTTCTCACCATCACGTTTGTCGAGGGCCTTGCCTAAATCCACGGAAACAATGAGGTTGCGGTTCATGATGAGTTTGAGACCTGCCCCGGCACTGGTGTGGAAGCCTTCTTTTCCTGCATAGCATTCAAAAGCAGGCTCATAATTCGGGATGCCAGAACCTCCAGCTTGTTTCATCTCTTCTTCACGGAAAGGCTGCGTCACGATGCCGGCATCGAAGAAAGGATTCAAGGCCACGGTCCAGTTCTGGTTGATGAATTGGAAGTTGACGATACGCCAGCGCAGTTCCAAGTTACCGAAGGCGAAGCCCTCGCCGATGACGCCGTTGCGGTTGACGCCACGCATGGTCACGGAGCCTCCCAAGCCCTCCGTATACATCTTTTGGAAGAACATGGTGTTCAGGTTGTTGATCATATACCAAGGCGTCTTGCCCACGATGCGGTTTTGTGCACCGAGACGGTAGGCGAAGGTCAGTTTGTCCTTGTAAATCGGGATGTATTGTCTCCAAAGGAAGGTATATGACAGGTTACTATAGCCCTTGCGGTCGATGAAGTCAGGGGCTCCAACCAAGGTAGCCTCGGCATAGATGCCCTTAGTGGGATCGCTGTTGTGGTCACGGCTGTCGTAGACCATTCCAAGGCGAATCTGAGTGGTGTTGCCACCTTCTTTCTCGTCGTCTTTGATGATGTCGTTGGCAACATATTCCTCATATAAGGTGACTTGGTCCTCATAGCCTTCCAAGTTGATACGTCCGATTTTGGTGTTGTAATAAGCCAGACCTGCCGTCCAATAGAGGTTCGGCACACTAAAGAACGGACGTTGCATACTGCCTACGAAACGGAACTGGTTGCGGTTGATGAAATGGTAACCGCTTTTTATTCCTTCTATGTCGGCATATGGGTCAAAGGTGCTGGCCTCAAAGCCGTTGAAACCGAAGAACTCGTATTTCTTGGCATAGAAATAAGTAAGGTCGAAAAAGAGCTTGGTGTCCTTGACGACATAAGGCATGTCGGAGTAGAAGCGGAACACGCCTGAGCCTTTCGTGTAGCGAGAAGCCTCCACATTAAACTTATAGTCATAGCGGGGATAGCGGGAGCCGTCACCATAGTTGAAGATATCGCAAGTCACGCCATACTGGAAACCTAAATCGGCATCAAAACCTACCACAGGCAACGGACCGAAGTTCCAGCCTTTTTTGATGATTTCACCTTTTTCGTTGACGATTTTCCCCTTCTTGGTCTCTCTTTTCTGCTCTTGAGCATATGAACCCATTACTAGCGTTAATGCCAGAATAAGAAGTAAAGCTTTTTTCATATTGTTAAATGTTTAATCGTGGACAAAAATAAACAAAAGGCCGTATTTCATAGAAGATTCTTGTCAAAATCATGCATTTTAGGGCCAAAATATGCTATTTTTGCCGCCTCAAACCATGAAATGATGAGCTTTCTCGAACTGTTGCTGATAGCTGTGGGCCTTTCGATGGACGCTTTTTCCGTTTCCATTTGCAAAGGTTTGGCTAATAAGCGTTTCACCTGGCGTATTGCTGTCATTTGCGGACTATGGTTCGGCTTTTTTCAGGCTTTGATGCCTTTGATTGGTTACTTCTTAGGGTCACAGTTTCAGTATCTTATCGAGTCGGTCGACCATTGGGTGGCTTTTGGCCTTCTCGCCCTCATCGGCGCCAATATGATCCGTGAGAGTTTCTCAAAAGAGTCGGCTGAAGACAACGGGGCTCTCAATGCCAAGACCATGTTTGTCCTGGCTATCGCCACCAGCATCGATGCCCTTGCGGCCGGCATATCCTTTGCCGCTTTGCACGAGAACATCTGGCGCGACGTTTTGGCCATTGGCATCACCACGTTTGTTTTTTCCGTGCTCGGCGTAAAGATAGGCAGCGTGTTTGGTTCAAAATATGAGAAAAAAGCCGAGTTTGTCGGCGGTGTGATACTGATTCTCATTGGCTTGAAAATATTACTGGAGCATTTAGGCATTATCAGTTTCTGACATGGATATTCAATTACATTATACAGAACAAGGTTCGGGATTCCCGCTCATCCTGCTGCATGGCAACGGCGAGGACAGCACCTATTTCGAACACCAGATTCCCTATTTCAGCAAACAATACCGTGTCATTGCCATCGATACCCGTGGACATGGAAAGTCACCCCGTGGAACAGCGCCTTTTACCTTAATCCAGTTTGCTGAAGACCTGAAGCACTTCCTTGATGAACATAGTATTACCAAAGCTCATATTTTGGGTTTCAGTGATGGTGGCAACATCGCATTGGAATTCATTTTAAGATATCCTCAATATGTTGAAAAACTGGTTGTCGATGGGGCCAATCTGTTCCCTAAAGGCGTCAAATGGCGTTATCAGGCGCCTGTCGTCATCGGCTATCACATTGCCAACTGTTTTGCAAAAAAAAGTGAAAAAGCCCTACGCAACGCAGAGATGCTCAACCTGATGGTCAGCATGCCCCACATCGTCCCGAAAGACCTGGAACGAATTACCATTCCCACTTTGGTCATGGCTGGCGACAGAGACATGATCCGCGATGCGCACACCAGGCTCATCCATGGACATATCAAAGGAAGTCAGCTCTGTATCCTGAAAGGATCTCACTTCTGCGCGCATGAATGTCCCGAGGCTTTCAACACTGTAGTAGAGAACTTTTTAAATTCTTAATCCTCTGTGAAAAAACACTAAAGTCAAGAAAAAAACTTGACATATCGAAAAAAACACTACTTTTGCAGCGCAAAAAGGTACGGGATGTAGCGCAGCCCGGTAGCGCGCTTCGTTCGGGACGAAGAGGCCGCAAGTTCGAATCTTGTCATCCCGACTGCAAAAACAAGACAGCTCATTGTTGGGCTGTCTTTTTTTGTAATTCATCAACAATAATCAAATCATTATTAAAAGATTTATCCAAATGGATTTGTCAAGTAAAACAAGAGATAAGATACAAACAAAGGCTGGCCAAAGCCAGCCTTTGTTTTTTAATTCAGCTTATTAGAAGGATTCCTTACTTCGCTTCTTCAGCAGTATTCAACAACACATCTGGGCCCATATTGTAGTAGATGTCAACAGGGATGCCGGCGTTGTTGACGCGGTCTAGGTCATTCTGAAGTTCAGGTTTGATGACACTCATCTCACCCAGCCAAACTTTGGTAGCCTCGTAGTTGCCATTACCTTGATGTTGGAGGATGTCTCCAGCGAGCTTCTCAACAGCCATTTTCATCTTGTCGAAATCAATGGCATATCGGCCATCGGCATTACGGACGAAAGCACCTTCGTTCTGGAAGTAGTTAAAGGTAAGCATATTGGCTTTGCCATGCGCGCTGGCAGCACCGAAACGTACCGAACGGAAGATGCCAGCCATGAAGGTGGTGTAGTTGTCGATCATCTCCGTATTGGTATATTCACCCATCTCAGCGAGTTTTGTCACGAGGTAAAGGCCCAGGACGTCGGCTTTAGCTTCTTCGAGTGCGTTGTACTGGTTGCCCAAGGCCTCACGGACGGTGCCTTTGCCGTCGATGGTGTTCTTGATACCCATGCCATGAGCGGTCTCGTGGAACATAACATTGGCAAAGAAAGCGTCGAACTTGATGTACGGCATCGATTCGGGCGTCATCAGCATTTCGGAGATCGGGAGCATGATCTTTTCGAACTTGGCAGCCATAGCGTTTTTCAGCTGCAGTTTACGGGTGCCACGCTCAAGCTGTACGCGTTCATCGTTAGGCAGGTTGATGGCGATGGTCTTGCTGTTGGCATTGCAGTCACCAGCATAATACACCACATCGTAGGCGGCCAGGTCGACATCAGCGCCAGGGACTTCTTTCTTATATTCTTCCGGCACAGGAAGCTGTTTCTGCAACTCGGGGACGAAACCAGCATAACGAGCCAACTGTTTGGTCCACTCCTGGTCCTTAATGAGGATAAAGGCTTCGTGGGAGGCCTTGATGCCGTAACGGGCATCGGTGTAATTCTCGATAGGTCCGATCACCATGTCGATGTTGTTGTTGCGGACATCCATCCATTGCATGTCGCTCTCGAGATAGTCGTCGGTGCGGAGGGCTTTGGCGCGTAATTTCAGGTATTCTGCAAACTCCTCGTCGCCGGCCAGTTCGGAAGCGTCGTCCAACAAGGAAGCAGCCTTCTTGATCTGCTGTTCGAAATAATCGTGATACCAAACGCATTTCAATGCACCGTTTTCATCGCGGACAATCATGGTGTATTGGCTTGTCTTGTTGGGATCGTCAAAGGCGTTCCATTCTTCTTCCGTCATGTCAGCAGGATAGAAACAAGCTCCGGCAGGCTTTTCGCCGAAGCCTTCCACGAAAGGTTTGTTGCCATCCAGTCCGTCCCAAGGACCATAAGTGATGTTGGCAAACTGCTTGGCATCTTCATCCGTGATTTTGCCCATCAGTTCCTCTTTATCGCCGTAGTTCTCCATCCAGAAAAGCTCATCCATAATGTTAGCTGCTTCGAAGAGCAGAGGAAGCATCTCCTTCTCATTCTCACTCAAATGACTGATGTCAGAAGTCAGAGTGTACTCGGCATACTTGTCCATGAGCTTTGCGGGTTTGACCTTGACATTGCTCTCGACAGGATGGTCGTTACAGGCCGTTGCCATCAAGGCGAGGCCCAAAAAGATAGATAGATTTCTGATTTTCATAGTTTTATTCTTTAGATTAAACTTTTGTTTGTTCATTCATAGAGTTCGCCGTTTTTTAGTTTTCGTTCAAGAAATTCCGAGCCATCGCCTTTTTGAGCGGCTTTGTTCCAATATTCTATAGCGTCTTTTTTATTTCCTAAACGGAAAAGAATGTCACCATAATGCTCATAGTAAAGGCCTTCTGGGTCAGAAACGAGATTGAGAGCTTTCTTCATCTGTTGTTGCGCCTCCTTGTATTCGCCACGTTTATAGAGCACCCAAGCATAAGTATCGAGATATGTGGCATTCTTAGGTTCTAGTTCGACAGCATGGGACGACATTTCTTTTGCCTTGTCCAGTTCTACGCCTTTAAGCGAAAGATAATAGGCATAGTTGTTCAACACCAATGCGTTGTCAGGATCGGTGCGTAACACACGGTCATAAGCTTCAAAAGCCTTTTTTTCCTCCCCTTTTTGGTGATAAAGGTCTCCGAGATAACTGTCGAAAGTTGTCTGTAATGAGAGGTCTGTACAATATTTCCTGCCTTTTTCAAGATAAGCGATAGCTTCTTCATTCTGTTCAGCAAGGTAACTGCCCACGCCTGCATACCAATAAAAAATGGGTTGCATGGGATAGTAACGCAAAGCCTGTTTGGCGTGTTTCAGTACGGCTGCATCATCTTTTTGATCTGCCTCAACAAGAACAAGATTCTGCCAAGCCATATAGTCGGTGCTATCGAGACTTAGGGCCTTGAGGTACATCGCCTTGGAGCGGTCGAGATCTTTCTTGTTAATATAATAGGAACCCAGCACGATATAGCCCACTTTGTTATCAGGATAGGTCTCGACAAAGGCGTTTCCCACCTGAAGGGCTTGCTCGTCGGTTTCGTCGCCTTGTGCGTTTTTGAACCAGTATTCGTATATGCTGGTCTTGGTGTTCATATCGAGATTTTTGTTACGGATGGCAGCAATGAATTCTTCAAAGGCCTTGGCCTTATTTCCTTTATTCTCGTAAAACTCCATCAACGACACATTGATATATGGATCATTGGGGTTAAGCTCTTCCACTTTTTCGAACATCTTCATGGCTTCGTTCTCTCGCCCCGCTTTCACATAAATCTGAGCCAGCATATTGTAATAACGCGGATTGGCGGGGTCGTTCTCAATAAGTTTTTGCAGCTCGCGGATCTGAGCCTTCTCGTTCCCCTGTTGCTGAAAGATGGCGATTTTCTGTTCGCTGATGATCTCGTTGCTACCCACTTGCCTTTCAAAATCATCCAGTTTGACTAAGGCTTTGTCATAATCTTCTTTCAGCAGCAATGCGTCGATAAGCTCGCTAAGCATGTCGAGATCATCTGGATATTTGGCAGTAAGCTTTTCGTATAGTTTCACGAAATCGTCGTACATCTCCAAATTACGGTAGAACTTACCCAATCTGACCTGATACCATTTGTTTTCCGGGTCAAGGCTGGCGGCATTCTGAATCATGCTAAACGCCTCCTCCATCCTGCCAGCATCCACATAGAGAGCACTCAGTTCATACATGCTGGCTGCATCGTCAGGCATGGCCGTCAAGGCCTTTTCAAAATTCGTGATAGCACCTTGTATATCCTCGCGATACTTACATTTCAGGCCATTGGAAAAAGCAGCAGCATTTTGAACTTTCGGGTTACCTGCATGCCGTGGTAATGAATTTTGTTGTGATAGGCAAGGCAGTGCAAATCCGAAAAAGATAAGGCAATATGCTGTTATAATCTTGTGATTCATTGACAAATATTTAAACATTACTGTTTTCCTGTATGACCGAAGCCTCCTGCGCCACGCTCAGTCTCCGAAAGAATCTCAACTTGTTGCAGTTCAGCTTGTTCGCAGCGAGCAAAGATGATTTGTGCGATGCGATCGCCACTATTGATGACAAATGGCTTATCGGACAGGTTGATCAGGATGACGCAGACTTGACCACGATAATCGGCATCGATGGTACCTGGCGTGTTGAGGACGGTGATGCCGCTCTTCAGGGCCAGGCCGCTGCGAGGCCGAACTTGACCTTCATAGCCTTCGGGGATTTCCATATAAAGTCCCGTCGGGACCATGCCGCGTTGCATGGGCTCGAGTGTCATCGGACCATCAGGGAGATAGGCACGGAGATCCATGCCGGCGGAGTTTTTTGTCTCGTAAGCAGGTAAAGCGTTGTTAGAGGTATTGACGATTTTGACTTTCATATTTGTTTCTTTTTCAATATTTTATTATTCACTACATTCATAACGCTACTCACTAGGTCTTTTTCTCTCCAGCAGATGAAAGCGACAAAGACCAGTAGCAACCCTGTGTTGACAACCAAGGTCCAGAGGGTACTCCCGATATGAATGTTTTTCTGGACGAAAAACAGGGCGACAGTCAAGGCAAAATAGATGAGTGCCGACTTCAGGTCATAGGGTATAGGAGCTTTTTTTTGTCCGACAAAATAGGACAGCACCATGCAGGTGGCATAGCCTGCAAAGCCACCCCAGGCACAGGCCATATAACTGAATTTCGGCACAAAGATGAAGTTAATGACGAGGAGCACGGCACAACCGATAGCTGAGAAGATGGCACCCCACCAGGTCTCGTCGATGAGTTTGTACCAAAACGAGAGGTTGAAATAGATGCCCATGAAAATCTCGGCCATCATCACGATGGGTACCACACGCAAGCCTGCATGGTAGTCTTTTCCAACAAGATACTTCAATACCGGCATATACATCACCACGGCGAGGAAAGCCAGCAGGGTGAAGATGATGAAGTATTTCATTACTTTCGCTTGCAGCAGCTTGTCGTTTTTGTCGCGATGACCACCGAAAACAAAAGGCTCGTAGGCGTAGCGGAAGGCTTGGGTAATCATCGCCATAATCATGGCGATTTTGACACAAGCACCATAGATACCAAGTTGTTCTTCGCCTTCCAGACCAGGAACGATTTTCTTAAAAACAATCTTGTCGGCCACTTGGTTGAGGATACCCGCCAAGCCCAAAAGAAGAATGGGCCAGGTATAGTTCAGCATCTGCTTCAACAGCAAAAAATCAATCCCAGAATTCAGTTTCTTGATTTCAGGAATGAATCCTAAAGTGACCAGCACGGTGCAAATCAGATTGGCAATGAAAATATAGCCCACCTGGTAACTGGTTTGATACCATTCCATCATGGAAGGGAAATGCTGTTTCAGGTAGGGTGCCAGGTAGAAGATAAACAGGTTGAGCAATAGACTCATGATGATGAAGGAAAGTTTCAACACCATGAATTTTATCGGACGGTTTTCATAACGCAGTCTAGCAAACAGAATGGCTTGGAAAGCATCGAACGCCACGATGATGGCCATGATTTCCACGAACTCAGGATGTGTGGCATAATCTAAGGCCGAGGCAATAGGTTGCAGGAAAACGGATACCAATAATAGGAAAATCAGAGAAATAAAGCCGACGGAGAGTCCGGCTGTAGAATATGCTTTGTTTGGGTTGACCCCTTCTTTGTTGGAGAATCGGAAGAAGGTGGTCTCCATGCCGAATGTCAGGATGACGAGAAGCAAAGCCGTATAGGCATATAGGTTGGTCACGATGCCATATCCCCCCGATTCGGCAGCCATCCTATGGGTGTGTATGGGCACAAGCAGGTAGTTCAAGAACCTGCCTATGATGCTGCTCAAACCATAGATGGCGGTTTGTTTTGCAAGTGAGCCTAGGTTGTTTTCTGACATGTCGTTTTCTCCTGTTCTTTCAAAAACGCAAAGATAAGGTTTTTGTTGTTTGTCTACTTCATGTTTAACAGCTGAATTGACGGCCCTCCGATTCTCTGCCTTCAATTCTTAAACAGTTCTATGATGAACTTGGTACCTACACCTTCTTCGCTCTCGAAGTCGATCGTACCGCCGGCGACTTGTATGATGTTGTAAGTCAGCGACAGCCCCACCCCTGAGCCACCTGTCTTGGTGGTGAAATTGGGCAGGAAAATCTGGTTTTTGTCTTCTTCCTTGATGCCTTTTCCATTGTCGCTGATGCTGACGACATAGCTATGGTCAGCGTTTTTCAGCTCTATGTCGATTTTGCCGTCGGGCTTGCTGCCGATGGCTTGCGTGGCGTTCTTGATGATATTGCCGAAAGCGCTGTTGAGGTTGGTCTTGTCGCCGTTGTAGACATAATCGCCCGATTTGTCGAAGACATAAGTGAAAGTGATGTTGTCGACATTGTCATACAGGTTCACCACATTGCCTAAAAGCTCAGCCAGATTGAGAGGCATGGGGTTGTTCTCAGGCAATTTGGCGAACTGGGAGAACGAGCTGGCGATGTCGGAGAGGGCGTCGATTTGTTCTATAAGGGTCGCGGAGGTTCGTTTGATGCGTTCCTCCACGTCGTTGTCACCGTTCTCCATGCTGCGTTGCAGTAGCTGCACGCTGAGGCGCATCGGCGTCAGCGAGTTCTTGATCTCGTGCGCCACCTGGCGCGCTACGCCACGCCAGGCCGATTCGGTAGTGGTACGCCGCAACTCTGCCGCACTTTGCTCCAGCTGCACAATAAGCTGGTTGTACTGTTTCACCAGCGCCCCGATTTCATCGTTTCCTTGCCATTCGATAGGTTCATTTTTGCTGTCTATCTTGATGTCACCCATCCGGTGCTGGATAAGGGCCAACGGCTCCGTCAAACGACGGGTGATTGCCAATACAAGCAAAACCGAGAGACCCACTAACAGCAAGATGATGTTGACATAGGTAAGCATGAAATTCAGAATCTCCGACCTAAGGTCGAACTTGCTGGAGAAATACGGGACATTGAGATAGGCCATGGTCATGCCGTTCTCATTGGTGACGGGCAGATAGGCCGACTCATAGACGCCGCGGCCCATGTGTTCCTCGTGGGTGAAATACAAGGCACGGCTTCCATGCATGTGCTGATAGGCATCTGCATCCATCAAAGGCGACTGGAGATGGTTTTCGTATACCTCAGGACGTGTGGTGGCCATGAGTCGACCATCAGGGCCATACAGATTGATATCAGTGAAAAAGGTAGACGAGAAATGCTGCAGGAGCTCTGTCCAAACAGAACGCGGCATGGTTTCGTTGAGTCCCCGCAAGTCAATCTCGTTTTCCATCTCAAGCAAGAGCGTACGCGAGGTCTCAAAGGCATTGGCAGAGGTCTTCTGGTTGTAAAGGCTGCGCATGAACAATACGGAGACAGGGCCGACCACCAAGAAAGATATGGCCAAGGTAAGCAACACCACCAATTGCAGCTTCCAACGGAAACTATGCCGATCAGAACCGTCATTTTTCTCTCTGTTAATCAAATAAATGATAAGAAACGGAAGCAATAACAACAAGAAGAACAAGGCGAACGGTGCCGTGACTTCCGACCATCCTGGCCGTCTGGCACTCATCACAAAGGCGTCGTTTTCATCCTCGAAGATGGCATAATGCCGGTTGCGACGACCATTGGTGAATTCATGATCCTTGCAGTTCAAGTCGTTCAAGAAGTTCGGATAGATGTATTTGCCGTATTTGTAAACCAAAAGGTTATCGCGGTAGCGCGCCACTGAGTTGTCGTAAGGCATGCGGCTGCTTTGGCTTTGAAGGAGACGGGGAAATCCGAAACCTTGTGGAACGACTGGCTTATAGAATTCAAAATAGAGTGTTTTTACCTGCAGGGAATCTGCAGAACAGACCTTAATCTTGGCTAGATAGTTGGGATCCAGTGTGTTGTAGTCGACAAAAAACAGGCCGTTGCCAATTCTCGTGTTCGGGTGGCTGGCTAATATCTCGGTAAAATATGCATCGCAATCCGTCACAAAGCCTTCAGGTTGTACCGCAATCTCCTCTCCAGGAAGGCAAAGGGTAAGCGATGAAGTGTAGGCTTTCATGACCGTGTCGAAGAGCAGTTCCTGCGAGTAGCCAAGGATCACGTCGGCTAGCACATTGCTCTCGGAGAAGACCATCTCGCGCAAGTCGTCGTCAGACTGTAACTTGGCAAAGAACGTCTCGTAGGACTGTTCGAAAGCGGCATCCTGCTTGTCGACGAGCGACGCTGCAGAAGCCTGAATGAAGGCACTCTCTTTGTCTTTCCTGACTTTGTAAAGCGAATGCGTCATCATGGCTGCCACTACCAGCAATTGCAAGATGATAGGCAACAATCGGCCACCCTGACCGATACGGTCACGATAGAGAATCAACGCAAACAGTGCCACCAACATGACATAGACCACAAAATAACGGCCCATAAAGAAGTAAAAAGCCGGTGCCAAGACGATAGCGAACAGCAACAGGGACTGCCAACGAGGCTTCTCATTGATGGAAAGAGCCTGCATGATGGCATTGAGGACCATCACAAATGCCAACTGCACGACAGAGGCAAACAACAGCAGCAGATAGCTTTGTCCTGTGAGCTGCATGGTATAAAAGGCCGGTTCCTGCGACATGCTGGACGAAAACAGTGACGGCATCAGACGAAGGGTGATGAACGCATAAGCCATGAACGCCGAGAAAGCCAGAATCAGTTTCCAAATGTAATGCCAATGGCAGTGTTGGCCGTTCAGCAAACGGGCTGCGAGGAAGAGATTGGCGGCGAAGAAAGCCGTAATCTCGAGCAAGATTCCTATAGGGGCATCTACGCCACCTTGCGCCATCTGCTGGTAGAAATCCGTCTTGAAAAGCAAGAAGTCAGGACGAAATCGTTGCCACAAGAACAGTGCTAACGCCGATATGACTAAAAACAGAATAAATATCCACTCCTTCCGTTCGGTCAGCCATTGAGACTGCAGTAAAGCATGATACAGCACCAGATAGAAGCCCGCCACAATCATGATAAAGAGAAGCAACTGCAGATAGGAAAAAGGCTTCTCCACAAGAGGCCGCACCTTCATTTGGCAGTACGACAGCGTATTGCCGGAGATTCCGCTGATAGGATATGCGTCTTCCGTCTCCCGGCCGAAATACAACCGTGCGTCGAGCATGGTATGGAAGGGCCAATAACGGTTTTTGAAATAGTCATTCTCAATGCCGTAGGTCGTATTGAGCAGCTTAAACAGGTAATATGACTGCTGTCCTCTGACAAACGACTTCACAAAAAAGTCGCCCGACAGCAGGTTGCAGATCGTGTCACGTCCCATTGTGACACGTCGTTTGAGCAACCGCTGGCCGATGATGTTGGTGTTCCAATACACCAACGAATCCGCATTAAAGACGAACAGTCCGACCTGCTGCTTGGCAAGGGCTTCGCCTGATAATTCTCCTTCGGACACCTCCTGTAGTTGCCGTTCGACTTGATTTACAGAACGTTGTATGCGACGGGCTAGCAAATCGCTTTTCATCGCATTGCGCAAAACCAACTCAAACCCGAGGAAAAGCACAATGGCAATCCCGAGGAAAACCAGGCTGTTTCTCAAATAATGCTGCTTTTTCATCTTTGTCGCAAAATGACGGTACAAAGATAACAAAAATTATACCGAGTATCTTATTGCCCTCCCAAGGGAATGCGTTTCAGAACTTTGTAAAAAGCACCAGTCGGCTGTAAGAAACTCTGGAAATAGACGATGGAATCCACATGGGTCTGGATGTAAGACTTCTGCTCCACCGTATGATAGACTTTTTCGAAGAATGGCTTATCAATCAGTCCTTTGATACGACAAACGGTGATATGCGGCACAAAATTCTGTCGGTCGCGCAGGTATCCCAACGCGTCAAAAGCATCAAGCACATCCTTCTCCAAGTCGTAGAGGGCTTTGGGCTCGTCTGTCATGCCTAGCCAGATGACGCGTGGCGAGTGATTGCTGCCGAAGATGCCCGTACGATTGAAGTCCATGTCGAAGGGCTGATGACGCTTGGCCACTTCCTGACAAGCCTGTATGATTTTCGGAATGTCTTCATCCGGCGTGTCGCCCACGAATTTTAAAGTTAAGTGGATCTGATTGGTCTTGCACCAGGAGATATGTTCATGCTGGAGATTGCGTTGCAATCTTTGCGAAAGGGCAGGAAATTCATCTCCGCTCGGGATGGGGATGGCCAGAAATGTGCGTTTCATTACGTTTATTATTGATTGTTATACTGTCTCTTCTTCGTTTGAAAAGTGCCACTATCTCACAATCCCCACAGGATAGACCATATAGTTGTCGTCACAATAGGGGGTCTTTTCGTAGAACCAGTTTAGGATCTGATATGTGGAAGGCCGACTGCCATTCGGGAACGTTTTCAACCAATCCTGAAACTGCAGACCCAATAACGGATCATCATCCAGCATCTGTCGGGCCATAGCCTCCATCTTATAGGTCTCGAAATATTCCACACGTTGGAAGATGGTATTGAAAAAGCCCCATTCCAATAAGGAGCCTTGCATCTCGGGTTCCAACAGATTCATCAGCAGACGTACGCCATTTTGGTCTGTCTTGACCATCACCGAACCTTTTGGGAAAGTAACCTCGCGGGTAATAGGCTCTGTCACAAAGGAACTGATACGGCTCAACCCTTCCGAGGGAACTGGATAGAAGTGCACATCGCTGAAGCGGTAAGTGCTGACTTCCATAGTCTTGTCCTTCGAAAAAGTCTCAACTTTAAAGCCATGCGCCTTCACCACATCGATGACATCGATGTATTGGGCCGGGATGACGTACGCCTTGGGCACTTCCAGCGTTTTAGTGGGTTTCGATTCGCGGATTTTCAACACCTTACGTGTCTCGGGGCGCGAGGGATCATAAACGACATATTCGCTGCCTGAAATCTCACTCCTCTTCTTCTCATAGGCATAACCGAGAAAATCCACCCAGAGCGTATCCTCGCTCGAAGCCTGCATATTGATAGGGATTTCTTTCTGTTTCAAATCGTTTTCTTTGGCCTGAGCCACTACTTCTAGGAACTCCGCTTTGTCGTCACGTATCAGCTTCATGGTTTCCAGAATCATGTAATAAGTAGAGAAGACACGGTCTTTGTATGGCTTGAGCATATGCGTCTCCAAAAGGATGCCTGGACAGTTGCGCGCTGTCGTATAAGACTCGGAAAACATGGCAGAAAAACTATGGTCCACCAAAGCGGAAGCTGGATCTCCCCATATCTGAAACTCAATATAGCGCGTGATAGGGATGTTGTAACGCGCCATGGCGGTAGGGATACGTTTCTCCCAGACCTCGCTCAGCCAACGTGTGATGCCAGCATCATAATTACCAAAATCCTCGATGGCATAGGTCGTCGTGTATTGATAATCGGCGCCATCGGTGGCATGAGTGTCAAAGAAAAGATCGGGTTGCCAACGGTTGAAAACCTCGACAAATGCTCTTATCTCAGGCGACTGCAGCTTCGTAAAGTCACGGTTAAGGTTGAGACCCGCAGCATTCACACGCCAGCCCATCTCTTTGGGCCCGTTCTGGTTGATACGGTTATAGGGCGAGAATTTGGCCAAACCATCGGGACTGAGTACGGGGATGAAAAGTATGGAGAAGTCTTCCAATAGATCCAAATCGGTACTGTCGGCCAACATATTCTTCAACATCATGAACATAGCGTCTTTTCCATTCGGTTCGCCTGCATGGATGCACGACTCCACAAGGAGAATCACTTTGCCACTCTTACGGATTTTTGCCGGATCAGTATAGCCGTTCTCATCGATGATAAGCAAAGGAAGGTCACGACCTGCCGCCGAGGTTCCTACCACTTCATAATGAACCTGCTTAAACTGTTTTGCCAGTTTTTTAGCATAAGCAATGGTGCCTTCGTAGCTGTCCGTTTCCAGATACCCGCTTTTTTCAAAGGTAGTCGTCATATCAGGCGCCGACCTGTTGCATGCCACCAGCATTAGTATTGATAGGATAAAGATTGAGGCGAGTTTTTTCATGACTTAGGATTTGATACGCAAAGGTAACTTTTTTCAACCTTCCTCTTTGTTTTTTTACAGCTTATCAGCAAAAAAACCGTATCTTCGCTCATTCTAAACTCAAGCACCATGACAAACACTTATTCCATAGGCATCGACATAGGCGGCACCAATACTGATATCGGTCTGGTTCGTGACGACGGTCGCTGCATGGCAAAAAAGAACCTTCCTACCAACAAATACTCCAACGCATCTGTTTATGTATCAGATATTTGCACACAAATAAAGGCATTGATGGCCGAAAACGGCATTGAGACGATTGACGGCATCGGCATCGCCGCCCCTGCGGGCAATTTCTACACCGGCTGCATAGAAAACGCTACCAATCTGAAATTCAAGGGCATCATCGATCTGGGCAAACTCTTCCATGAACATATGGATGTCCCTGTCGTGGTCTCCAACGATGCCAACGCTGCTGCCTACGGCGAACTCGTCTATGGCGGTGCCAAAGGCATGAGGCATTTCGTGATGTTCACTTTAGGAACAGGTATTGGAAGCGGTATCGTGGTCGACGGTAAATTGGTTCATGGCAAGACCGGCGGTGCAGGAGAGTTGGGCCATGCTATCCTCATCCCTGAAGGACGTCCTTGCGGCTGTGGCAGAAAAGGCTGCCTTGAAACTTATTGCTCTGCCACTGGCATCCGTCGTACAGCCATAGAGATGCTGGAGGCCCATCCGGAATATGACGGACCTTTGCGTGAAGTGCCTGAAGCCGATCTTACAAGCAAAATGGTAGGCGATGCCGCTAAGAATGGTGATTCTTTGGCACTCAAAGTATTCGAAAAGACCGGTTATTGGCTTGGCATCGCCCTGGCTAATGCCGTGGCTTTCAGCGGGCCTGAGGCCATCTTCCTGATGGGTGGCCCCGTCAAGGCAGGTGATGTGCTGATGCAACCCGTGAAAGAATCTTTCAAAAAGCATCTGTGTTTCGTCTATGACGGCAGCGTAGACATTCGCGTCTCGGAGCTGCCCGACAACGATGCCGCTATCTTAGGCGCAGCGGCGCTTACGAAAGCAAAAGAATAAATCTATTAACTATCGCTAAAGAAAAATAGCAGGGCTCATCCTGCTATTTTTTTTATTCCTTAAACTGCCTGTCCGACAAAGCTTGCGCCTTTTATCACTCATCATCTCTCATAGATCTTTCCTTTAGCTTCTCCTTCAGGCTCTTCAACGACCAATCCGCTGACATGATGATTCTTGACGTCATCCATCACGATGGCGGTGCGGTAGTCTTTCTTGAGAGCAGTCAATTTGATGTTGCGTAACGTCAGGCCATCGACATGGCGGATGAAGAATCCCCATGCGGGCAACTCCATGTGTTGTGAGAATTCGGGGTAGGCCTTGGGCATCTCCGGCACTTTGTCCAGTTCATCAAGACCGACATGGGCATAATGCGGGTCGCCACCACCAGGAAAGACAATCACGATGTTCTCTAGGATGACATTCTTGATCTTGCTATCGCTCAACCCAATGATGCCACAGGGTGAGACGTTGCGTGGCAAGTCTTCGATAGGACCCTCGTATTCGTAACCGGCATCGGGTTTGGTCGCGGCCACCTCACAATAGAGGTTGCGGATGGTGATGCCGTCCATGAAACTCTGCTTGTCGCGACGGGCTCCGATGTTGAGATAGATGGCATTGCCCACATTGGTGCCATGGAGCGAGTCCACGAGGATATGCTCACAGATACCCCCGTCGACACTCTGGATGGTGATGGCACTACGATAGGTGTCGTAAACGGTATTGTTGATGATTTTCACGTTTTTGAATCCTCCCGCACCCATGGTGCCGAATTTAATGCCACTGGCCGAGCTGCGTGCGGTGCAGTTTCGCACCTCTACGTTTTGACATATCTTCTTGGAACTGTGTGATTTAAGACATATAGCATCATCGGATGCGTTGATGTAACTGTTGGTCAGCAGGAAGCCATCGCAATCCACGATGTCGATACCGTCATTGTTCCAGAAGGCGGTGCTTTGAACCCGCACGTTGTTGACTTTTACGTTCTCGCACTGATCGTACATGCAGACCCAGTTGGCGGCGTTGCGGAAGGTCACGTTGTCGACTTCCACATTCTTGCATTCTCTGAAAAGCAACAGCCGGGGACGAAAGCCCTCGCCGACACGGTCGTTGCTGAGCTTGTCCTTCATCAATCCCTTGTGCACCAGGTCGGTGCAGTTGTTGCCCAGCTCGCGCCCTTGGCCGTCGATGACGCCGCCGCTGTTATAGACACCTATGAGACGAATGTTTTCAGCGCCTTCAGCCAAGATAAGCGCATGGTCGTTGGTAGCAACGAGACGGTCATAATCCAAGGGATTGGTGCTGCCCACCAGCACGGCGCCTTCCATCAGCTCAACGGTGACATTCGATTTCAGGTGAATGCTGCCTGTAAGGTAACGGCCCACCCAGAATCGTAGCGTTCCTCCCCCTTGCTCTGCAATCCAATCGATAGCAAACTGGATGCTGCGGGTGTTCATGGTCACGCCATCGCTACGGATGCCGAATAGGGAAGCGTTATAGATGGGTTGCTGGCTTTCGGCAGAAGCATGAAAGCCTGCGAATAAAGCGATGAGTAGAATGAATAAGTGTTTTTTCATAGGATTATTTTTACAGGTCCGATCAGCCCCATAGGCTGTAAGGATTGATCTCTTCTAGGATGATTGACATAGATCCAGGCGACAGGATTCTCCTCGCGACTGAAAGTCTTCAGATAGTTGCCTAATGTCGTGGTGACGCGGATTTCAAGGTCGTTATCGCCTTCGTGAAGGAGATCGCGGATATCATACTTACGTCGGCCATAGTATTTCACACCCGCGGACTGACCGTTCACGAACACCTCGGAGACGCCTTCGACAAGACCTAGATCTAGAATGGTAGGATTATCTGTAGAAATGGTGCCGGCACCGTCTCTACAATTGACATTTCTCTTGTAAACTATAGTTCCAGCAAAATTCTGGTAATCAGGATGATTCTTCAAATCAAAAAGGGTGTCAAAATGGGTCTTTATAACCGTGTCTAAAAGGGCGTGGTCCAATTCCACATCCCAATGGGCTGAAAGGTCAATGATTGTTTGTGAAGAAGCCACGTGCGCTTTCTCCGTGGCACCTCGATGTCTGTCAAAAACAATCAGCATCGATTCGGCAGGACCCAAGTCGATATCATAACTGCCCTCTTCATCCAAAGACAAAGGATGACGTTCGCCGGTATGCAGGTCCCAAATCCAAGGATGTTTGTGGCGAATCAGTTCACGGTGAAAAGTGATGCGGGTCTGGTGAGGCTGGTAACGATGGCTGTTGCAAAGGAAGAGCATCTCGCCACCATCGTCGGTGGTGTACCGGTTCTGCATCACATAAGGGTCGGGGCTCTCAATATCGAGATAATGGGGCAGACGTTCTGCTTTCATTAGGCTGTCACACCAAGGGATGAAGTCTTCTTTAGGCGGTTCCACAAAAACAAAACGGTCATTGTAGGTTTGGATTTTTTCAAAATTGCTTCTGACTATGGAATCCTTCAAGGCGATATCTCCGCTCAAACCCAACGACATATAAGGGATGGTGTCGATGCACAACAGCTTTCCGCCTCCTTCCACAAAACGCAACAACTGTTGCGAAGTCTCAGGGTGCATCCGCTCCACATCGATCAAGATCAAGGTGCTGTAACGACGGTCGCGGTAACGAAAACCGCCATGTTTCATCATGCCTTCGTTAAGGATGTTCTCGGAGACATAGTCCACCCCACCACCACATTTGCTGATTGCCTCCCAGATCATGGTTTTATAGGGTGCTCGAGTGGTGTTGGGGAAAGGCTCGTTTTGCATCCCGATGGTGCTCCACATGTCGTTTTCGGGATTAAGGATGGCAATGTCGGCATAATAGGTGGCGTGTCGCAAGGCGTATGAGAGACGGGCCTTGTAGTCGTTGTAAAGCTTGAAGTATGGCCACCAGGGGTTGTTCTCGCTGTAATAGGCACCGTAGCGCACCCATCCCGGGACGTTCGTTTCGAGGTTGGGCGAGTAATTGAAGCCGTGAAACACGCTATGGGTCACCCCGGAGATGGCGCTTTGGTCACCACCGATCTTCAGTTGCTCCAAGGTCATGTTGAACACGGTGTAAGTGTTGGTCATCTCCTCGCAACTCACCATCCGGTTGCCAGCCAGATGCGCGCCTGACGACACAAATTTATTTACCATCGTATAGGCTCTTCCGCGACGGTAATCGCTTTCCGACATCTCTTCGCCTGGTTTGTGTCGTAGCCAGTTGGTTGTCCATGACTCGCCTTCGGGGATATCGTAACCCATGGCATTTTCCAATGGATAGAACCCTCGACCGTAGGCCTGGGCGCGGGCTTTCACCCCGAGCTTGTGACACCAAGCGATATAAGGCGCTGTAAAGCGTTCCTGCATCAGCCGAGCCTTGAAATCTTCGAAATCATAACGGGCACGCTCGATCTCCTCCTGAAAAGCGTCCGTCACAGGCACCACAGGGTTATAGTTGAGCGCACTGCCCATAGAGCCAATCTTAAACAGGATAAACGGCAAGTATTCCGTGATGTCATAGCCATAATGCCGCTGAAACTCATCGGCCATGTCGGAGGTCCAGTTGGCGCCTTCCAACTCCATGCTGTCGGTGAACAAGGCGCGGATATGGTTCTTCAATGGTCCGATCTGTGCCTCTATCTTATCGGACATGTTGCAGAGATACCGATTGACGGCCTCCGTATTGAAATGATCGAGCACGGGACCCGCTGCTCCTGGAGCGCCATTGATGACCTCCAAAAAACCAGTGATCTTCACTAAAGCTGCCAGAGTGTAAGTCCCTTCTGGGACCTTGACAGTGAACACGCTATCGGGTTTTAAAACGTCAATGCCCTCAGTTACACTTGATGCGGGATTGGGATATAATCGTAAGAGCATCAGCTCTTTAGAATTGTCTTTAAAGGGCGAACTCACCTTAGGCATGGCTTTTTCGCAAATGCTATCGCGTATCAAGGTGAGGGTAGCCGGACCGGTCACGGGCTCAGCATAGTTGACCACAATCTGAGCCCGCTCGTCCTTCTCGAGGAACTCGGCGCCGAAGGGCCATCCCGACCCTACAAGGAGGTCGCATGTCATGTCCAACGAATCCGCTTCGTCGAAACACACCTTAAGCATATTGATCCATTCGGGACTGAGCCAGGTCAGCGAGGGTTTCCCGAGACTGTCGCAATAGGTCGGAAAGGCGATGGGGTTGATCTCCACGCCACCGATTCCAGCTTCTTTGAGAAGGCGTAATTCTCGCACCAGTTCATCGGCTTCTACCTTGTCACCGTTCCACCACCAACGCACGAAGGGACGATACTCAGCAGATGGCTGTCGGAAACCCTGGTAGAGTTCTTCCATAGTCATCGTTCCTTGCCGTGACGTACACTGGCAAAGAAACAGGAGTAACCCAATCCACAAAACGATTCGTTTCATGGATGCAAATTTAACTAAAAATCAGTACCTTTGCCAAAAGCTTTAAATGAATCATTATGGCGGACGGTTATTTGGAAAAGAAATTCGAAGAATTTGGCCAAGGTGCCAAAAAAACAGTCGTCAAGCACTCCTCGATAGAGACTTTGATGGAGAAAAACCGCAGCTTTCGCGGCTACAAAAAAGACTATGTGGTGAAACGTGAGATGCTGGAACGCATCGTGTCGGTGAATACCAAGATTGCCTCGGCGAAGAACCAACAGGTGCTACGTTTCAAGTTGGTCACCAAGGATACGGGGGCGGACATCATCCTACAAAACATGAAGTTAGGTGGGCTTTTGCCAGAGTTGCATCTCCCCTTTCCTGACACCGAGCCCGAAGCCTTTATCATCATATGCAGTACCGTACCCGAGACCAAGTTCGTAGATATCGACCTCGGCATTGCCGCCCAAAGCATGTTGCTGAAAGCCACGGAGATGGGCCTGAACGGCATCATGATCGGGGCTTTCAATAAGGCGAAGATTACGGAGACTTTCGACCTTCCCTATGAGCCGTTACTGATGCTTGCCATTGGCAAGGGCAATGAGAAAATCAAGCTCCAGCCTGTCGATGAAGGCGAAAAGCTGGCCTATTATCGGGATGAGCAAGGAACGCAATTTGTCCCGAAAATCCGTTGGGAACAATTGATTATCTGATCTACATCAAGAGCATTGTAAGATAAGCCTTGACGCGTGGCGGTTCATTTTATTTGGAACCGCACGCCCAGATAGCTACGGATGCCACTCAGCGGGCCCCAGACCATCGAGGCGTCGAAGTCATCGCTCAGCGGATTGTCGGCCGAGATAATGGGATGGTCTTGTTTGTAGTTGGTCAGGTTCTCGCCACCGATATAGAGTTCCCAACATTTACCCAACTTCTTTGTGACCTGTGCGTTCATGATGACATAAAAAGGCGAGCGCCCGATATTCTGACCGTTGGCCACGGCAGTGGCGTTGCCGCTCAGGTCGGGCACACGGCTGTCGCCGTTAAACTGCGTCGTGAAGTCAAATTGCCAGGTGCCTGGGGCATACGACAACGTCACCAAGCCTTTGTAACGATTGACGAAAGGTTTCTCGCGAAGCGTGTCGTTGATGGTCATCTTCACATCGTTGTAACGGAAGGCAAGAGTGAGGTCGAAATTTCTGAATATCTCGCAGTTAGCCTCGATTTGAGCGCTGTTGGAATAGGATTTCCCATTGAGGTTATAAATACGGATTTCGTGGACGTCGGCATCACGGTCGAGAATGATTTGGTTGACAAAGTCGGTGCGATAGAAGTCGGCTTGGATAATGATCTCGCGCCATCCGATGTCAATACCTTTAGTCAAATTGATACCGTAGTTCCAAGCATCTTCCATTCTAGGCGTATCCAAGAAACGAATCATCCTTGATGAAGCAAACATGGTGGAGTTTTCAGCCAAGATGTTGGGGGAACGATAACCCTTTCCCGCTGAAAGGCGGACGGCAAAATCATCGTGAGTTTTGAACCTCACATGAAGACGAGGTGTGTAAAGCATCTTTTGGTAATAGGTGTTATAGTCAGCACGGAAGCCGGCAATGATGTTCCAATGGTGGTCGTCAGCGAAATTATATTCCACAAAGGCTCCAGGAACTTGTTCAACACGTTGGAAAGTGCTGTCGTTTAAATGTTCATCATATTTGTCGTAGGTATAACTGGCACCTATGGAATAAGTGTGATGGTCATTCATGAGGTAGGAGTCAAACAACAGATTGCCATAGTAAGAGAGTTGGTTGGCATTATAGTCGGTAAGACCATAGTAGGAGTCCATCTTGTGGTAAGTTACCTGATGCTGCGTGCCGAGACTGGTGTCTTTGCGATTGAAGTGGTAGCCACCTTTGGCAAAAGCCTCATAACGCTCGGTATTGATGCCAATGCCATACAGATTGTAGCCTTCTTCAAAGCTATGCTTCGGATCAAAGTCCATTTGTCCGCCGAGTCGGGTTTCCTTCAAAGCCTTGATGCCTAACTTACAACCGAAATGTCCCGTATGGGGATGATTATAACGCAAAAAGACATTGTATTGCGTGGTCATCGGATCGTCAAGAAACGAGTCAGCGTTTTCATCCATTTTCATGTGGCTGTGACTCACATGGCCGAATAACATAATGCCATCGTTATTTCCCACTTTTACGCGACCGTTGAAGTTCAAGTCCGTCATTAACATTGAGTTGCCGTAGAGGTTGACAAACACTTTCTCGCTTTTGTTGGGCATTGGCTCTTTGTAGTCCACGTTGATTTGTCCCGTGATGGATTCGTAACCGTTCCTTACAGAAGATGTTCCTTTGGAGATCTGTATGCCATTCATCCAGTTACCAGGCACATAATTCAAGCCGAATGTCGAGGCCAGTCCACGGAAATTGGGAATGATTTCAGTCATCATCTGGGTGTAAATACCGCTCAATCCAAGCAATTGAATCTGTTTGGCGCCCGTGACGGCGTCACTATAGGCCACATCGACCGAGGCGTTGTTTTCGAAACTGCCTGCAAGAGTACAACAGGCGGCACGCTTCAGGTTTTCAGAAGTGATTTCCTGCACAGCGATGGCTTTGATTGGGTTGATGAAAGAGGCTTTTTGTCGGGCCGCAATCTCCACTTCGTTCAGCACGTGGATAGTATGAAAAACATGGTCGTAATGCACCGGCTCGAACATGTGATGGACGGTGTCGTTCTCATAACTGATACAGCTGAACACCAGGCAGCCTATCTGTCCATGGACAGGAATCTTGTAATGTCCGTTGGCATCGGTCACCACGCCTTGGTTGACGATTTTCCAATATACGTTGACACCCGGTAGCGGGACCTGTTTGCCACTCTCGTTTTCCTCATAGACGGTGCCCTCAATGTATTCCTGGGCATAGGAACTCAAGCCAAAGAATAGAAACAATATAGTGATAAGAATAGTTTTGTTGGTTTTCATAAAAGATATTTTTAAAGATTTAAAACACTGAGATGGGTACATTTAACTACGAATCTCATCAATGACACGAAAAAAAACAATTCGTGAAATTCGAAGTTCCTACTTCAGAATCTTTCAGAAAACCAAAGGATTAAGCCTTAAACAAGAAAAGAAAACCGATCTATCCCTGCCTGAAAAGAAGTCTGACCTTTTCCGGGAAAAACTTTGCCGAAACACCTGGACTGCCTCCAACGAAATTGTCGTTTTATCGATGACAGGCAATGCCACTGAACGGAAGAAAATAGTTAGATGTTTCTCGGGTGAAAACGTGAAGTTATCCGTGAACTGGATCCTACTGTCGAAATCTTCACAGCATCCTTTTGTATCAAAATGGGCTGCGGCAGGATGATTCCTATGGCTCTTTTCGTGGCATGAGCTTAAATCGGGGCAATGGGCATGTGTGGGCGTTCCCACTCCGATGCTGCTTGTCACAGTGTGGCTCGACGTGCAGTAATGGAAACACACATCCCACCCCATCGAGACGAAGATCATCATGATGGCCAGAAGCAAAGACCCTATTTTCAGTCCGATTTCCTTCACGGGGACAAAGATACAAAAGATACAAATTAGTTTGAAGTGGTTTCGTTATTCTGTGTCGCTTTTGAGGACAAGCGATAGCTTAATATGATGCAATAAAGCGAGATGAGGAGCAGAGGCAGGTGCAGAAAACCTACGAAGACGGTGTTTGGGTTGAAAAAAGGCATCATGTTGTAACATCCTATGATGAAACCGATAATGGCCGTGATTCGATAGGTCACAATATTGACTTTTGGAAGGTTTAGCGTCAAAACCGTTAGAAAAGCAGGGGTTGTCAGGCAAAAGGCTGTCACCGAATTCTTGACAAAGAAATGTAAGGGGTTCAAATCCAAACGGCCGAAGTTGTCAAAAGGACAGAGATATGCGAATATGGCAAGGACAATCATCCACGCATATTTCCATCGGAGATTTTTGAAGTCATAAACGTTTTGGGGTCGCAAAGCCTCGCGAAACCAAACGTAGGCGACAAACAGGAACATGGCCAAATTGACGGTGACTACGCTTATCCCGTAGGTTTCGGTAACAGCGATATTCTGAATGAATGCGAAAGCCAGATAGGACAATGCCACGTAAGCGTTGAAGAGGGTTTTCACCCTATCCTTAAACACAAACAGCAGAATGAACATCAAAAGGGACAACGACTGAAATAGAATGTTCAGATTCCCAAAATGGGTTTGGAAGGCGTTTGAAAGTGTAACCGAAATGATCCGACCGATAGCTGCAAAGTCGAAATTACGACTGGCAAAGGGCAGCAAAACACACTGTGCCACGATTAAAACAATGGCGAACCACCATTTATCTGAGATTTTTTCGAGTCTTTTCATTGTCCTTTGGGCATCATTATTGCTGCCTCGTTGTCCATCAGTGCTTTGAGGGATTGTATGCCTCAAGCAAGGCCTTGGCGCTGATGCGGTCATGCTCTAGCTGCGTCTTCAACTGCGGCAGGCCTTCAAACTTCTCCTCGTCACGGATGCGGTCGACGAAACGCACCCGGATGGTCTTTCCGTAAAGGTCGCCATCGAAATCAAAAAGATTCACTTCGATGATGAAGTCACCTTCGGCACGGTCACCGATGGTGGGGCGACGCCCGATGTTGGCCATGGCTTTGTAGGTCTGGCCGTCGTAATCCACCAGACAAGCGTAAACGCCTGCATTTGCAATCAGCATATATTCCTTCGGCAAAGCCAGATTGGCGGTCGGGAAACCGATGGTGCGCCCAATTTCGTTGCCACGGACAACTTCCGAACTGACGGTGTACTCATATCCCAAAAGCATATTTGCCGTCTTTACATTGCCCACCGAGAGGGCGATGCGGATCTTGGTCGAACTAATGGCGATGTGCTCTACATCCTGGGCAGCCACACGCTCCACCTTGAAATGATATTGTGTGGCCAAGTCGGAGAGTCGATAAAAGTCGCCCATGCGGTTCTTCCCGAAATGATGGTCATAGCCCACCACGATGACGGCAGGCTTGATGCGGTCGATGACATAGTCCTTGATGAACACATCAGAGGGGGTGCGGGAGAACTCTTTGGTGAATTTGATAATCACCACGTTGTCGATTCCAAACTCTTCAAACTTACGAAGTTTCTCCTCAGGGGTGCAGATGAAACGCAGGTTACTGCTGTCGATATTGAGCACCTGGCGCGGATGAGGGTCGAAAGTCAATACGACAGTCTCGCCTCCCATCGACTGCGCTATGCTTTTCATCTTGGTGAAGATGGCCTGATGACCCATATGCACGCCGTCGAAAGTACCGATGGTGACGACGGCGTTGGGAATGGCCTTTACTTCATATATGCTTTTGTATATCTTCATTATTTAAAAAACTGTTGGATAAGATACTGTGCAATCTGCACAGCATTGGTGGCGGCGCCTTTGCGCAGGTTGTCGGAAACGCACCAGAAGTTGAGGCCATTCTCTACTGAGAAGTCACGGCGGATGCGGCCCACGAAGACCTCGTCCTTTCCTTCGGCATAGAGAGGCATCGGATAGACGCAATTGGCAGGGTCATCCTGCACCACCACGCCGGGCATTGAGGCCATCAAGGCGCGTGCTTCTGCGAGGTCATAAGGACCTTCGAACTCGACGTTGACGCTTTCACTGTGTCCTCCCCATACGGGCACACGGACCGTGGTCGGGCACACGACGATATGCTCATCGCGGAGGATCTTGCGCGTTTCGTTCACCATCTTCATCTCTTCTTTGGTATAACCGTTCTCAAGGAAGGTATCGATGTGAGGAAGTATGTTCAAGTCGATAGGATGGGGATAGAAATCCGCACGCTGGCCAGCCCTTTCGGCTTTCAGCTGGTTCACGCCCTTCTGGCCGCTACCCGACACGCTCTGGTAGGTGGAAACGACAATACGCTTGATGCCATAGGCCTTATGCAAAGGGGCCAGAGCCATCACCATCTGGATGGTGGAACAGTTAGGATTGGCAATGATATGGGTGTCGCGACGGATGACATCGGCATTGATCTCAGGCACCACCAGCGGGATATCCTTTTCCATGCGCCAAGCCGAGCTGTTGTCGACGACATAAGTGCCCACGGCAGCAAAGCCGGGAGCATATTGTTTAGAGACAGCCGCTCCAGCGGAGAATATGGCGATGTCGGGGCGCGCTGCGATGGCGTCTTCTACACTCACGACATGATAGGATTTCCCTCGGAAAACGATTTCCTTTCCAACGGAGCGCTCTGAAGCGGCAACCATCAATTCATCTATCTGAACGCGCTGTTCATCAAGCATTTGAAGCATCTTAGAACCGACAAGACCCGTTGCACCTACGACTGCGATTTTCATAACTCAATATTTGGCGCAAAAATATAAAATCGGCATCAATTGAAGTGTTTTTCTGTCAAATCCTTTACAAAAACGCTACTTTGCTTCGTTTTTTCAGGCGGTTTTTGTTCTTGACTATAAAAACAATATCTTTGCACAATAACTGAAAACAAATTGAAATGAGACGGATATTACTCATTTTGCTTTTCCTGCCAATGACCTTTTTCGCCCAAGTCATAGACGACTTCTCCGACGGCAATTTCTCCAACAACCCCACTTGGACAGGTAATGCGACAGACTATATCGTAAACAGCAACTTTCAGCTGCAGTTAAACGCTGAAGCGGCAGGATCGTCCTATCTCTCTTTGCCCATCGCCGAGTCGCAGGAAACGGAATGGCATTTCTGGATTCGTGAGGCCTTCAGTCCTTCCGGAAACAACTATACCGATGTCTACCTCTGTGCTGATCAAGCCGACCTGACGCAGGCCTCCCAAGGCTACTTTCTCCGTTTCGGCGAAAGCGGCAGCAATGATGCCATCGAGCTGTTCCGAAAAGATAACGAAAGCACCCGCAGCATCTGTCGGGGGACAACAGGCGCCATCGCCTCGTCCTTCAGCGTAGCCGTGAAGATGATTTGCGACCGCGAAGGAAACTGGACCCTGCAGACCAGCTACGACCAGAGCGGAAACTATTCAATCGAAGCCGTGGGAGTGGACGACAGCTATAACAGGACAGGGTATTTCGGCTTTCTTTCCACCTACACATCCAGCAATGCAAAGAAAATCTATTTTGACGATGTGTACATCGGTCCGAAGATCATAGACCACGAGCCTCCCGCCCTCATTTCGGTCGAAGTCGCCGATAGCCAGACGCTACGGCTCTCTTTTAGCGAATCCTTAAGTGAAGAGACCGCAATAAATGCAAACAACTATTTGGTTGACAACGATATAGGCCATCCTGAGACCGTCTCTTTTGGCGAAAACCCGTCCATAGTAAACCTGTCCTTCGCCACCTCTTTTCTGAATGCAGTCAATTATCTGCTGACAGTTGACCACATCTCGGACCTCTCAGGTAACACGATGGCCACAACGACACAGTCTTTTTCCATCTTCGAAGCCTCTGCCAACGACATCGTCATCAACGAAATCATGGCAGACCCCAGTCCCATGGTAGGATTGCCAGAATGGGAATATGTGGAGCTCTACAACACTACTGACCTGAACATTGATTTAAACGGTTGGACCCTGACCATCGGATCGACCCAAAAGACCTTTGGACCTTGTCATCTCAACGCCCATGGCTATCTGATCGTCTGCCACGCCGATGCCGTACAGGATCTGGCTTCTTACGGACCTTCGTATGGCCTGCTGACTTCTTCGACAGCCATAACAAATGGCGGAACGGTGATTCGGCTTTGCAACTCCGACGAAGAAATCATCACCGAAGTCTCTTTCAACATTGGCTGGTATCATGATACGAACAAAAACGGCGGCGGCTGGTCGCTGGAACAGATCGACCCGATGAACCCCTGCGCCGGCTCCTCCAACTGGACAGCTTCTGTCGACACCTCGGGAGGCACGCCTGGACACCTCAACTCCGTCGATGCACCCAACGAGAGCAAACCCATGGTAGAACGCATCGGCATGTTCTCCAACACCATTGTCCAACTATGGTTTGACCAGCAGATGCAAGCCGCCAGTCTTGAAGACTTAGACCACTATATCGTCGAAGAGACCGATAACCGTCCCATAGAAGCCAACGCCAACCCTAATGATCCAAGTTTTGTGGAATTAATATTCTCTGAGCCTTTTGAAGAAGGACGCATCTATACCCTTATTGTCAACGGAGTGGAAAACTGCATTGGCAACACCATCGAGTCCGACACCAAAGTCCGCTTTGGCATCCCCAACGAGCTCACTGAAAATGACATTGTGATCAACGAGATACTCTTCGATCCAATCGCTCCAGGCGTGGACTATGTGGAACTATACAATCCCACCGAAAAGACCTTCGACCTCAGCACCATGATGCTCGGACTTATCCGTGAGAGTTTTCCGAATCCTGCCGACACCACGCTAAAAGAGATAGGCTCTTCCGGCCGTCTGTTCCTCCCAGGGACCTATCTTTTGCTTTCCACCAACAAAGATATCGTCGGACAACAGTATAACTGTCCTACCGATAATTTCGTGGATATGGAATCTTTCCCCAACTATGTCAACAGTGGCGGAACGGCCTTCCTAATGAGCAAAAGCGGCACTGTCGTCGACCAGATGGATTTCTCCGCAAAAATGCACTATCCCTTGCTCAAAGAGACCAAAGGCGTATCACTGGAAAGGGTCTCCTTCGCCATTCCTTCCAGCGACCCCGACAACTGGCATTCCGCCGCTGAGAGCGTTGGCTTCGGCACCCCTGGATATGCCAACTCCATGATGCAAAACCCAGCAGAGACCACCGATGCCATCTCTATCGATCCGGAGCTGTTCTCTCCCGACGGCGACGGTTTTGATGATGTCTGTTTCGTGAACTACAACTTCGACCAGCCTGGCTATACCATGAAATGCTTCATCTTTAGCACGGGAGGACATATCGTACGTCATTTGAACCGTGGCGAGCTGGTTGCACAAGAAGGCAGCCTGGCCTGGAACGGCCTCGACGATAATGGAAACCGCGTCCCCGTAGGCATTTACGTCGTCGTCACCGAAGTCTTCAACTTCGACGGAGTGGTGAAAAGATACAAGAAAGCTGTAGTGGTAACGACCAAATAAAAAGTCATCATTCATCTAGATTAGTCTGAGCCAGCAACTGTCCGGTGTCAGGGTTGAAAGCCGTCAGATTGCCCATCCCGCTCTGGTCGGTCACGAAAACGCCATTATCTAATGCGATAAAGTCATAATTGTCACCGTTTTCGATGACATGATGCATAAAGCTGTAATCAACGGGAATATGTCCGTGGATGATTTTCTTGCCCTTTGTCTTGGCATAATCCACTTTGAAGCGTCGCGTCCATAGCATGCTGACCGTATCTTCAAACGGATTCTCAATGGAGAAATTCATGCCTGCATGAACGAGGATGTATTTCTCTAGTTCAATGTATGGCAGGCATTTACGCATCCATTCGATATATTCGGCTGGCAGTTCATGAGGATGGGCCACGCCAAAGCTCTCCAGCGTGGTCTTACCACCTACGGCCTCCCAGTCTTTTTGCTCTTGATGTTTTTTTCCTAAAAACAGGCGTTTCTGGTCGGCCTCATAGGCTTTGATGCAGAGGTCTTCGTGGTTACCCTTAAGGCAATAGACGGCACATATTTCATGTTGGATACGCTGGATGTAATCAATCACGCCCTTGCTGTCGGGACCTCGGTCGATGTAATCGCCTAAAAGGTATAGCGTATCGTCCGAACCCGGTTGCAACTGCTTTTCAACAAGATATTGAAAAGTCCGCAGGTAACCATGAATATCGGGGATAATCCAACGCATCACGAGAGAAGATTATCAGAACCGTTCGTTGATTTTCAACTCTTTATACTGCTTACGCAGCTTGCTTTTAAAGATCCAGCGGATGTCGGAGATATAACGGCGCGACAGTTCGAGATAATCTGTAAAGAAACTATAAGAGCAGAAGAGCAACGCCGTCGCCAACAAAGCCCAATACCATTTCAGGCAACAGAACGCAACGATCGTGCCCGCTATGAAAATCAAGGGGAAAAGGACGAACTTGACGCCAAAACTCACCGTGTTGCCAAAAGCAGGGTCTTTCAACTTGTGACGGATGATCAGCGTGGTGACCCATACAGGAATGTTAACCACAGCCGAGGCAATGAAATAGGGCAGTCCGAGCAACACTACGATCGTCTTCCACAAGGCGTTTAAAAACAGGTTTTTCTTCGGCACAGAGGTGACGGAGATGCGGTTCTTCACACGCGCATCGGCAAAGGCTCTCACCCTTTCAAACAAGTTCTTCGCCTCTTCGGGTTTCTCTTCACGGAGCTTTAGCACCTTGGCGACGGTATCGCGGTTACGGAGCATTTTGTTATAAAGGCCACCGGCACGTTTTTCGTTTTTCATCTTCACGATCTCCCAAATGGCGTCGTAGTCCTCGTCATCAGGGATGAAGGTGAAGAGCTCGGAGATGTGTCCGTAGAGCATCTCGCGCAGCTGATTCATAAGCACAGCCTCGTTTTCTTCCGTGCTGTTACGGATAAAGTCGGTCACGTTGATTGCCTCGCCAAAATTCACCATGGCAGTGGAACGATAGCGGAAATAATCGCCGTATTCGATAGCGACAGGGACGATATAGATGGGTTTCTCTTTGCCAAACTGTTCATTGGAATCCAAAGCGATATGGAAAATGCCTTTGCTCAAACGAAGGAGAGAATGCTTCGTGCGGTGCTGACCTTCGGGAAAGAGATACAAGCCAACGTTGTCGTGAACAACATCCACAGCCTTATCGATGGAATCGGTATTGTTGCGCACTGCCGCGACGCCATTACGGATTCTGAATAAAGGCAAAATGCGCAAAAAAGTCAGTATCTTGGCTATCACCGGGTTGTGGAAGATATCACCTCGGGCCATAAACACCTTTCTGCTATGGCTGGAAGACAAAATCACCAGAGCATCCATCAGCGTATTGCTGTGATTGACTCCAAAAATAAGAGCGCCATCCTTGGGAAGGTCTTTTGCGCCATGCACCTCAAATCGCCTGTAGGAACGACGTGTAGCCCAATCGACATAAGGACGCAAAATGGAGTATAGCAGATTATAATCTTGGATTTTTCGAGGCATTTTTATCGAAATTTAGAGGGCGAAATTACAAAAACTCCTCAACATATATTCTTTTTTTCTACTTTTACCCCGTCAAAATGGTAACATATGACGAAAAAAGCATTTCAAATCAGTGCTATTTTCCTCTTGTTTTCCATGTTGTTTATCGGTTGCAACAACCGTCATGACAATGACATGGATGAAGAACCCGAAGTGGTGGACACGCTCACTGTTCTCGACCGGTTGATGGAAAAAGGCACACTGTTCGCCGTAACGGATTGCGATCTACTCAACTACAGTATGGTCAACGGCAAAATGGCGGGGTTTCAATACGATCTTTTGAACGACCTCTGCAAATCCCTTAATCTGAAACTGGACCTTCAGGTCGTTGACAATGTGGACTCCTGTCTGCGTCTGCTCGACTCTTGCCAGATCGACCTTTTGGCAACCGAAGTCGGCCTCAACAAGGAGATGAAACGGAGTTATCTTCTCACCGACCCCATCATCACCAAAAAGTGCGTTCTTGTACAGCGTCTGCCGAAAAAATGGCACGACATGTCGACCTACAACGAGATTGAGAACCAGCTGCTGCGTTCCCCGTTAGAGTTGGCAGGCAAGACCATCCATGTTCCAGCTGGCAACCATGCCGTGAGGATCTTGGAACACCTTTCTGAAGAAATCGGTGACACCATCTACATCGTGCAGTGCGACACGCTGAACAGCATAGAACTGATCCAGATGGTCGAGAGCGGACAAATTGACTACACCGTTGCTGACGAACACATTGCACAGATGGCCGTCACCAACTCAAAGGGCCTCGATAACAGACTTGCCGTCAGCATCGACCAGCCCATAGGATGGGCCTTGCCAAACCAAGGTGACTCATCCGTTCTGCTTGCTGTAAACACCTGGATTGACAACTATGAGCAGAAAAACATAGGCCGCACCTTGGCCAAATACATCAAAAAACGCAGTCTTCCTTCCCGCTACGAGCCCTCTGGCAACCGCATCAGCGACTTCGACCCTGCTATCAAGAAAGTGGCAAAAAAAATCGGATGGGACTGGCGTCTACTGGCTTCGCTCATCTATCAGGAATCGCGTTTCCACACCGACCTGGAGAGCGACAAAGGTGCTTTCGGCCTCATGCAGCTCATGCCTGTGGTAATGGAGAAATACGAAATCGACTATGACTCTTCGCCTGAAGAACAGCTTGAGGCAGGCGGCAAGCTCATCCACTATCTCGACCAGTGCCTCGACGACAAGGTCATCGACAGTGTCGAAAGGATCAAGTTCGTATTGGCCGCCTATAACGCCGGACTCGGTCACGTCTACGATGCCCGCCGTTTGGCGGAGAAATATGGCAAAGACCCCAATGTTTGGACCGACAATGTCGATTTCTTCATCCTGAACAAATCCAAACCGCAATACTACAACGACACCTGTTGCAAGGCCGGCCGCCTGAGGGGTACCGAGACCTACCGCTTCGTCGAAGAAGTCACCGAACGCTACGAACAATACAGGGCGCTTGTTAACGAATAATCGAAATGAAAAAAGCCTTTTTTGTCTTATTGTTTGGTCTGATGATCAGCACCTTCTGTCATGCGCAGTCGTTCAACGGAGGCATCCTCGCCGGCGCCATCGCTTCGCAGGTCGATGGTGACTCTTATGCAGGTTACCATCAGTTGGGCTTTACGGCAGGCGCCTATATCAATCTGCCTATCGAAAACCATCTTTCCATGCAAATGGAGCTGAAGTATTCGCTGATGGGAGCGCATTCCGACGTAAAAGAAGAAGAGGATTATGGCTATAACCATTACAACCTTCGACTTCACTATGCCGAAATCCCTTTGATGCTGCGTTACGACCTCGGTTATTTCAGCGTGGGTGGACGTCCACTTGACTTTATTTCCCTGGAAGCCGGTCTAAGCTTGGATTTCCTGCTCAAAAGCATTGAATCGGCCGATTTCGAACCTGAAATTGAATCGACGGACAGATGGAAATTCTTCTCAGTCACAGCCAACGGAGGATTGCATTTCGCCATCACGGAGCATCTGGGGGTGGGTGTCAGGATGATGTATTCCATCCTGCCAATCCGTATCAATGGTGAGTCGCCGAGCTTTTGGTACGGCCACTATTACAACAAAGTGCTGCAGGCCGTCGTGACCTATAACATCAACGCTTCGCATCGGTATTAAGATTTCTTTTTGGAGCTTCCTTAGATAGATGCCTCGTTTTTGGCTAGAAAGTCTATATTCCTTTTCAAGCCTTCGTAACCGGCCCTTTTTACAGCGGATTTACGGAAAAGGGCGTCAAAACCCGGTTTGTCGAGATTGACCCAGTCTTCTTTCCGCATGGCGAGCAATTCGGCGGAAGGCTGAAACAAAGGTTCGTCATTGCCTCTCGCAAAGCGGTTGTAAGGACACACATCCTGACAGATGTCACATCCGTAAATCCAGTCGTGGAAGAGGTCTTCCCCTATCCCTTCGAACGGACCTTTATGCTCGATGGTGAGATAAGAGAGACAACGACGGGCATCGATCTGGAAAGGAGCCTTTAACGCCCCTGTCGGACAAGCGTCGATGCACCGGGTGCAACGACCGCAATGGTTGGGGATGACCTTACCGAAAGGTTCCATCTTGATGGGAAGAAACAGATGTCCGATAAAGAAAAACGACCCTTTCTTGGGATGGATGAGCGTAGTGTTTTTCCCGATGAAACCCAATCCGCATTTCACCGCCCATGCCCTGTCGAGCACTGGAGCCGAGTCGACGAAGACGCGCGTGCCTGCCAGCTTCCCCGTCATCGCCTCGATGCCTTCAAGCAGTTCTCGGAGCTTTTGCTTCAGCACCTCGTGATAGTCGTTGCCATAGGCGTATTTTGCAATCTTGAAGTTGTCGTCAGCAGGCAATAAAGTCTTCGGATAGTAGTTGTAGATGACGGTGACGACTGTCTGAGTGCCTTCCACCAGCAAACGGGGATCATAACGTTTCTCCTTGTTACGGTCGAGGTAAGTCATGTCGCCTTCGAAACCCTCCGAAAGCCATTGCTCGACATGTTCGGAACTCTCTTTCAGAAAATCGGCTTCCGCCATGCCACAGGCGTCAAAACCAAGGGAGTTGGCCAGGTCGACAATGCGATGAGAGAGATTCGATTCCGTCATGACGATGAGAAAAAACAGGCCCGCCTTGAAAGGCAGGCCTTTTATCTTTGTTGTTTAATGCGAATAATCAGAATGGAGCAAAAGTGAGACCCAACGACAACGGGGCGATAGCCGGAGCACCGTGACCCGTTTCAAACACTGGAGAAAGCTGATAGGCGGCATAGAGACTCACCCATTTGTAGCCTACACGAAGCATGCCTGTATAGGCATAACGCTCAATGTTTTTGATATAGCATTCCTTTTCGTGAATCCGTATGCCGTCATCGTTATTGCCGACATACTTGGTCTTGGCAGCCATCATGATGCCGATCTTAAATCCTACCCCAATCTTCCAACTGTCATTGATACGGAAACGGAGTTCCATGGGCACTTCGGCATAGGTGGCATTTACCTTGAAACGTTTGAAGTTTTCATCATCACGATACTGAACAAACTGTAAAGTATCGGTGGAATAAGGGTTTATGATGCGGCTATAGGAAAAGTAGTTGTGCGTACTGAGACCCACACCTATGGAAACCGTATGTTTCTTGCTTTCTCCCAGCGGAAAGTTATAGGTTAAAGCCGTGCCGAAACCCTGGTTGATGCCGCGGGCGTCCCAATTTTCATTGGTTTGGGTCTGCAAATCGGTAAACACATCAAAACCCAACGTAATCTTTTTGTCGGTCTTGTTAGCGATAAGCTGAGCATACGACGTGCCAAAGCAAGCCAGCAGAACGATAAGCGTGAAAAGGACTTTCTTCATGATTGGATTATTTTGCTTTTGAAACGGCAAAAATACGGTTTTATTTTGGATTTGAAAGATTTACTCTCAAATCTCCCCGTTTCGCTTGCTCTCTATTTCGACGCGTTTGTCAAGAAGCGCATTGATCTCCGCCTCGGTAAGGTTGGAATTTTTGAGCTGTTCGTCGATGGTAGCTATCAAGGCATCGTAACGCTCATTGGTGTCGGCGATGTCCTTTAACTCTTTCTCCTTGTGCATGACCACCTCTTCGGCGGTAGGTTTTGAATCGGTATCTTCCAGTCCCTGTTTCCCTAACTGTTCACGGAGTTGACCAGCGAAGACGGAAACCATCTTTTTGGTGAAAGGATCCAGTTTATAGATCTCGAACTTCATGTCGTCCTTCAACTCATCGAACTGTGACATGAACAACTTCAGCTGTTCCAGCTGCTCGGGCGGCACACCGGGGATACTGTCCAAATCCTGCTTTTCCATTAGCTGTTTCAGCATCTTCAGCAGGTCTTCGAGGTCTTTATTGAAGTTTTCGTCTTCCATGGTCAAATCGGTTTTGTAGCTAACCTACTTCAAACATCGTTCCAAATGCAAAGGAAATGCTTTTTTTTGGAAACGGATGCCAATTTGACACTTTTTTACGATTTTTGCGTTTTACAATCATCAAAAGACCGTGGAAATGGATTTCAAAACCATACAGATACAACTCGGCGAGAGCATAGCCTGGATGCAGCTCAACCGTCCGGAGGTGCATAATGCACTCAACCCCGAATTGATAAAAGAACTCACAGAGGCCTTCAGCTGGCTCAACGACCGCAACGACGTCCGCATCATCGTGCTCAAAGGCAACGGAAAGTCGTTTTGTGCCGGAGCAGACCTGTCTTATATGAAAGAGATGGCCAACTATAGTCGTGCACAAAATGTAGCTGATGCCGACAAACTCGCCAACCTTTTCAAGACCATCTATTTTTGCGGTAAAGCCGTCATCACCGAAGTCCATGGTGCCTGCATAGGTGGCGCCAACGGGCTGGTGGCAGCCGCCGACATTGTCATCGCCGAGCGACAAACCCGTTTTGCTTTTTCTGAAGTAAAGCTGGGCATCACACCTGCCACTATCTCGCCTTTCGTGTTGCAACGCATCGGCATGACCCACGCCCGTGAACTGATGCTTACCGGCAGGAATTTCAGTGCTGACGAAGCCAAGGACTTCGGACTTGTCACTACAGTCGTTGACGAAACGGAAATGATCGACACCGAAAGACTTTACATCGGCCATTTTCTGCAAGCCTCGCCCGATGCCATCGCCGAGTGCAAACAACTGCTCCGTACCGTGAGCGGCACCTCCGATCCTTACAATGACATCTACTATTATACCTCTAATGCCATCGCTGAACAACGGGTATCTAAGGCGGGACAAGAAGGCATGAAGGCGTTTTTTGAGAAAAGGAACCCCGATTGGAGAACGGAATAATCCTTTTTCATAAGACACACCTGCTCTTTCGGATTTTTTTCTGTAAGTTTGCACGTTTATTACAAACGCTATGAACAGCAAAAAAATCACGAAGGTACTTGTCGCCAACCGGGGCGAGATAGCTGTGCGCATCATCAAGACGCTGAAAAAACTCCATCTCGTTTCCGTTGCCGTTTTCGCTGACGATGACGCCGACGCCTTGCATCGCCGTATCGCCGACGAGGCTTGTCCGTTGGGCAACGGCACCCTCAAGGATACCTATCTCAACATACAGAAAATCATCGACGCAGCCTTAGATGCCGGTGCCGAAGCCATCCATCCCGGCTATGGTTTTCTCTCGGAGAGCCCCGAGCTGGCCGAAGCCTGTGTTGCCAACAACCTGATTTTCATCGGTCCCGATGCCGACACCATGCGGTTGATGGGCAACAAGGTCGCTGCCCGACAATTTGCCATCGACAATGGTATTCCCGTCACCTATGGCCTCACAGGAAGTACAGATGAAATTCTGGAAAAAGCCTCTTCCCTGCCTTATCCCATCCTTATCAAGGCGGCTGCGGGCGGTGGTGGCAAAGGCATGCACATAGTGAGAACAGCGGAACAACTGAAAGACGAAATGGAGCGTGCCTCCCGCGAAGCAGAGAAATACTTCGGTGACGGCACCGTCTTCGTTGAACAGTACATCGAAAACCCACGCCATATCGAAGTGCAGGTCTTGGCCGACCATTACGGCAAGGTGATCCACCTGTACGAACGCGAATGTACCATACAGCGACGCTATCAGAAGATTATCGAGGAGTCGCCATCACCAACCCTGACGGAAGAAAAACGCCAGCAATTGTTCGATACGGCCATAAAGCTCTGTCAGAAGGTCGGCTATAAAAACGCTGGGACGGTAGAGTTTATCTTTGATAAAGACCTGAACTTCTACTTTCTAGAGATGAACACCCGCATCCAAGTGGAACATCCTGTCACCGAACAGCGCACCGACATCGACATTGTTGAGGAACAGATCCGCATTGCCCGAGGAGAGCCTTTGGAGTATGACCAAGACAACATCAAGGCCCAAGGTCATGCCATAGAGCTGCGTATCTATGCCGAAGACCCCGAGAATGGCTTCCTGCCTTCTCCCGGTTGCGTCACCGCTTACCATGAGCCGCAGGTGAGAGGCGCCCGTGTAGACAGCAGTATCGACGGCCCTCGTTGCATTAATGGAAACTACGACCCGATGATCGCCAAGCTGACCTGTCATGCCAAAGACCGGGCCTCAGCCATTGAAACTGCTCAAAGAGCGCTAAACGACTTCATTCTGCAGGGTCTGACCACCAACAAGGCCTACCTTTGGGAAGTCATCAAAAACCAGGACTTCACCGAAAACCGCATCGACACCGGATTCTGTACCAAACATAACGAAGCATTGCTCAGAGCCTTGAACGAGAGTCGTAGCAACATCTGTATCAACGATATAACCGCTGCTTTCCTACTATATGACTGCTGTAAGAAACAATTTGAAAACGACCAAAACAATGTTTGGGAACAGATCGGTTATTGGCGTTATCACATGCAGCTCACCGTCGATGTGGAAGGCACTAAAGTCCCTGTCAGCATCAAAAAGGCACAGGATGGACATCTGGAAGGCGACATCAACGGGCAGGCTTTCTATGCGGACTTTATCCAATACGACAACAAGCAGTTGAAAATCATGCTCAACGGTCGCACGGAGACCACCTATTGTTCTGTCAACAGCGACCGCAAGACCATCGTCAACTTCCACGGCTTGAACTTCACCTGTTTCCGTTACGATCAGCTCAACGAGGACTTCGACTATGCCCGTAAAAATGAAGTCAACGACAAATCCACCCTCCTCTCTCCCATGCCTGGAAAAGTGGTCAAGATCAACGTGAAAGAAGGAGAGACCGTAGAACAAGGCAAGATCATGATCGTCGTAGAAGCCATGAAGATGGAAAACAACATCGTTGCGACCGCCAAAGCCCGAGTGAAACGTATTCTCGTCGGCGAAGGCCAGATGGTGGATAATAAAATGCAGTTAATTGAGTTAGAAGAATTGTAAACACAATCAATATGAACTTCGATTTAACCAAAGAGCAGCAGGAACTCCGCGAACGCGTGCGTGCCTTTGCTGAAAAAGAGGTAAAACCTGTTGCACAATATAACGACGAACACCAGCATTTCGACGTCGAGCTCACCCTCAAGATGGGTCAGGAAGGCCTATTAGGCATGACTGTTCCCAAAGAATACGGCGGACAGGGCTTGGACAACCTCAGCTACATCATCGCTGTGGAGGAGCTGGCCCGTGTCGACGGCTCCACTGCCGCCACCATCGCCGCCGACAACTCCTTGGGCATCGGTCCCATCAAAGACTATGGCACCGAGGAGCAGAAACGGAAATACCTGCCACGTCTCTGCAAAAACCGTCTCTGGGGCTTTGGCCTGACAGAAGAAGGGGCGGGTTCTGACTCGCGCGGCACCAAGACCACGGCGCAACTGCAAGGCGACGAATGGGTGCTCAACGGTTCCAAGATTTTCATCACCAACAGCGCCACTCCCATTTCTTTGGGCACCAGCGTGCAAGCGATCTCTGGCGAGAAAGACGGCAAGCCCGTGTTCACCGCCTTGCTCGTTGAAAACGGCGTGGAAGGCTTCACCCAGACCCCGATGGACGACAAGATGATGTGGCGTGCCTCCAACACGGGCAAACTCGTCTTCGACAACGTCCGTCTGCCTAAAGAATGTATCCTAGGCGAGCCTGGCGAAGGCTCCCACATGATGCTCGCCACCCTCGACTCAGGCCGTCTGTCCATAGCTGCCATGGGCTTAGGCTGTGCGCAAGGCGCCTACGAGATGGCCTTGGCCTACGCCAAACAGCGTGTGCAGTTCGGCAAGCCCGTCAGCAAGTTCCAAGCCGTGGGCTTTAAACTCGCCGACATGGACATGCAAATCGAGGCGGCACGCAATTTGCTGTATAAAGCCTGCTGGCTGAAGGACCAACACCGTCCCTTCGGAAAAGAAGCCGCCATGGCCAAGCTCTACTGTTCGGAAGTCGCCGCCAGAGTCTGCGACAACGCCGTGCAGGTGATGGGCGGTCACGGTCTCCTGAAAGCCTACGACATGGAACGCTTCTACCGCGACCAACGTATCCTTCAGATTGGCGAAGGCACCTCCGAAATCCTGCGCCTCGTCATCTCAAGAGCCATAGGTTGCTAAACGAAAAAATACAATGCACAAGAAAGCCCTCCTCTGTATCCTCATGCTGACGCTCCTCGCCTCCTGCGGCCTGCACCGCAAGACGGTGACGCCTGTCGCCATGCAGACCGATGCCCTTTTAGAGAGAGTGGCTCAAAACGAATTGCAATGGTCGTGGTTCTCGGCTAAACTCACTGCCGAGACCGACAACAGCGCACTGCCAACCTTGGGCGGTCGCATCGCCATGCAACGCGACAACGTGATTTGGGTCTCGCTCACCGCCATGTTCGGCATCGAAGCCGCCCGCATCATGATTACGCCCGATTCGCTGCTCATTATCAACCGACTTGAGAACACCTATGTCCAGGAAGGCTACGAAGCCTTAAGCCGGCGTTTTGGTATTGGCCTTCAGTTCCGAGACCTACAGGATGCACTGGTGGGCAACGGCCTCTGGGTGCTTGGAGACGGTGAGAAGCAACACGAAGTGGAAGAAAGACGGTATCATATCAGTAACCTATCAGGTTACGATGGCCTCTGGGTAGGTCAGAATGACTATCTCACCCAAAGGATACACTGCGCCGAGACCTATTTTCAACTCGATTTCGACTACGGCAACTATGTCGATATGGGCAGCCAAAAGATGCCCACCTCCTGTCATCTCGACCTCAAAGGCATGTATAACCTTGCCGTCAGGGTTGACTATACCTCTATGACCATCAACCAGGAGCAAGCCTTCCCGTTTAAGATATCATCCAAACTAAAAAGAGTAAGAATATGAAAAAGACCTTTCTCTTTCTGTTTCTGATTCTGACGTCGCTGGCAGCTTATCCGCAGAAAAGCAAGTCGCAGCTTGAGAAACAAATTGCCGCCTTGCAGCAAGAGATAGCGACAGCCAACAAACTGCTGAAGACGACTTCAAAAAACAAGCAGGCAACGCTCAATCAAGTATCAATCCTTGATAAAAAAATCAAGCAACGTGAGCAACTCGTCAAGGCATATAACGAACAGATTGCCGTTCTTGACAAGAAAATCGACCAAGGTCAGCTTAACATCACCTCGCTCAACGGCGACTTGAAGAAGCTGCGCAAGGAATATGCCCAGATGATCGTCTTCGCCAACAAAAACCGAAGCCATTACGATGCTTTGGAGTTTCTCTTCTCAGCCGATGACTTTAACCAGGCTTTCAGCCGACTGCGTTACATCAGACAGTTTGCCGATGCACGGAAGACCAAAATGAACCAAATCTCAAACACTGAGAAACGCATTAGCGGAGAGGTGGAAGCCAGCCGTCAGGCTCGTGAGGAACAGGCCGCCATGCTGAAGGATGAGAAAGTGCAGCAAGAAGCCTTGCAACAGGAAAAAGAAGAATTAAAACGTCAGGTGGCTGAGTTGAAAAAACAAGAAGGCAGCATACAGCAGAGCATCAAGGACAAGCAGCAGCAAGCCAAAAAACTGCAAAAAGCCATTGATGACATCATCGCTGAGGAGATCCGCAAGGCCAACGAGAAAAGCAAGAAAGAAGCGGAGGAGAGAAACAAAGGCAAGACCTCTTCGGGCAGCTCCAGCAAAGGCATGGCGCTGACACCGGCCGAGAAGACCCTCTCGGGTAATTTCGCCAACAACAAAGGCAAGTTGCCATGGCCCGTCGAACGCGGCGTTATCTCCTCTTCTTTCGGTAAACACGCCTCCGTCGTCTCCGACAAGGTCGTCGTCACCAATACAGGCATCGACATCGCCGTACCTGAAAACGCACAGGCCCGCGCTGTCTTCGACGGCACTGTGGCCACCGTCACTCGCCTGACCGGTGCCAATACCGTCGTTATCGTCCGCCATGGTGAGTATTTCACCGTCTATTCCAACCTCGACGAAGTCACCGTCAAGTCGGGTCAGCAGGTCAAGACAAAACAAGCCATCGGCAAAGTGCACACCAACCGTCAGGAGGGCAAGACCGAACTTCATTTCGAGCTCCTGAAACAGAAAGACCGTCAAGACCCAGCCTCGTGGCTGTCAAAATAATAGCGTCATGAAGAAAAAAGGAATCTTGCTGATGTTGTTCATACTCTGCGGACTCTGCCTGCTGCTCGGCAGCTGCAAGACCCAAGAAGTGCCAGGACGTCGTCGTGCCCCCCGCCACTGCAACACCTGCACCAAGTGGAGCTATGTCCCTCAAACGACCGAGGCCTATGAATCCCCAAGCGCTTGACCTGATCCGAAAATACTTTCCAGAAAACGCCGTTGATGCCGTTGCCGAATCCTTCGACCAACGTCAGATTCGTCTGGAGTTCTGTCGTCCCAGGACTACCAAACTCGGCGATTTCAGGGCTCCGCGTGGCAGAGGCAGTATCAGCCGTATCACGCTCAACTGCAACCTCAATCCCTATCAGATGCTCATCACCTATGTGCATGAACTGGCGCATTACGATGTACATCAGCAGTATGGCCGTAAGACACAGCCCCACGGCAAGGAGTGGAAGGCCTGTTACACCGCTTTGCTGCAACCTTATCTGCGTTCCGACATCTTCCCTGAAGACGTACTTGCCGCCTTGCAACACCATCTCCAGCATGTGAAAGCGAGCTCGACAGCCGATTTCAACCTCACTAAGGTCTTGAAAAACTACGACAAACGGGATGAACGTCTCGTCCTAGTCGACGACTTGCCTCCTCGGGCGCGTTTCAAGGCTCCCAACGGGATGGTATTTCAAAAAGGGGAGAAAATGCGTAAAAACTACCGTTGCCATTGCGAAAGCAACGGAAGAAACTACTTTGTAAGCGGGTTGCTGGAGGTAATCCAGTTAGATTGAATCAACAGCAAAACCGATATTGTCCTTTATTCTTTGTCCTGTTGCCATAGGCGATGGCATGTTTCGGACAACGGTGATAGCAGGCAAAGCAGGTCATGCAAAGTCCGTTGTGCTTCCACTGAGGCGTTGATCCCTCCGTAAATTCGATGTTGTCCACCGGACAGGCACTGGCGCATTGGCCACACCTGATGCATGATTCCGTGACATGGAAGGCCTTGTCGTCGATGGCGCCTTTCACGAATCCGCTTCCTATGACCTTGCTGGTGAACCAGGGGAACTTGCCTCTCACCACATCTACGCCTTGTTCGTGATTTTTGATGCGTTCTGCCAAGATGGGCACTCTTTTTGCCGCTGCTTTCTTTTTCTTTTCGGCGAGTTCCTCTGCATCGACATCCATCCCGGGCATGCCGACATAGGTGTTAGGCATGGCCACCGACGCCACCAGCTGCGCCTGAAAACCGACGATGTCGCCTTCACAATGGCTTTGGCGTTCCACTAGATCCTGTTGAAGATAATCAACTGCCAGTCCCGCCGAATCGCCCATGGTGAACACCGACCAGCAATAGGGTTTATGGTCATTGGGTCCAACGAGCGTCAACTGACTGATGAAACGGCGCATCAGCATCGGAGGCCGCCAGGCATGAATGGGAAAACAGAATCCTACTGATTCGTTTTCTTGAAGTTCATAACGGCAGGGGCCATCCAGTTCCTTGGCAATGTCGATGAGACGGTTGCCCGTCATCTCAGCCAATTGTTCGGCCACCCAATGTGTGTTGCCTGTTCCTGAAAGATAAAAGATCATGACGTATGTTTTTGCGCCGCAAAGGTAAAACTAATTCTCATGCGACAGGTTGAATACTATGGCTCTATACCGCTGTATTAAAATCCCGCTAAACGCATCGTCACGGTAGGGATGAGCAGTAGACCGCCGATGATGATGAGCACCACGATGAATTTCCATATGAAGCGCACCCATTTCTCCCACGGGATACGGGCCACGCCCAAAGTGGCGATGAGCACGCCCGAGGTCGGAGTGATCATATTGGTGAAGCCATCGCCAAACTGGAAGGCCATCACGGTGGCCTGACGCGAGATGTCGATGAGGTCGCTGAACGGTGCCATGATAGGCATGGTGATGGCGGCCTTGGCCGAACCCGAAGGGATGACGATATTGATCAAAGTCTGGATGCCATACATGATCTCGGTGGAGGCGATTTTGCCTACATCGTTCATCGACTTGGAGAGGCCGTAAAGGATGGTGTCGATGATGCCTCCGTCTTGCAACACGATGACGATGCCGCCAGCCAGACCCACGATGACCGCTGCCGAGAGGATGTCGCCCATGCCTTCCACAAAGAGTCGGGCGATGTCGCTCGCCGACTTGTCGACGGCAAAACCGCTGGCGATGCCCATAAAAAGGAAGAGCGAGGCGATCTCCATGATATACCAGTCGTAGCCCAGCACGCCGACGACCAGATAAAACACCACCCCGAACAGCATGGTCAGGATGAAGTAATGCACCGACTTGCGCAAGGCGAAGAAACCCATGATCACGAAGACGGCGGCACCGACAGGCAGGAGACACATCGTAGAACTGCTGTTGCCTATCTTCAAAGTCGTCATGGGATAAAGGACGGCAAAGACGATCAGCACGACGCTGACGAAACCATAGACCCACCAGGCCTTGCGAGGCGTATAATAGGCGATGTTCTCGGCTTCCTGCACCGACGACTGACGCCAATAGGCGTCATCTTCATACATGATGGATGACTGCGGATTGCGTTTCACCTTCTTGGCATAAAGCAAGACAAACACGATGCCGATGACGGTCAGGATGACCCAGCACACGGCACGGTAGCCTATGCCTGTAAACAGCGGGATATCGGCGATGCCTTGGGCGATACCGATGGTGAATGGGTTGAGCATGGCGCCGGCAAAGCCGATATGGGCCGCCACATAGACCATGCATACGCCTACGATGGAGTCGTATCCCATAGAGACCGCCAGAGGAATCACAATCAAAGTAAAGGCGATGGTCTCCTCGCTCATGCCGAACACACTGCCGAAGAGACTGAACAGGATCATCACCAGGGTGATGATGATGTTGTTGACCCCGATCTTTCGGATGAAACGGCTGCGTTCCAAGCGTTTGGTGAAACGCAAGAAGGCATAGATGCCTGTGTCAATGGCGCGGCTCTTGTTCATGATCCAAAAGGCGCCGCCTATGATTAAGATGAAGGCGATGATGCCACTTTGCTTGACGAAGCCCTTATAAAGTGCCGAAAACACTTGCCAGGTCTGTGGCTCGGCATGAAACTCTGCCGCCTGTTCTGCTGGCAGCTGGTCCTGATAGTAAAATGTCATCACCGGCTCGCCATCCACCTGTGTCTCTATGTATTTCCCCGGGCGGATAAACCAAGTCATCGCCGCCGCAAGGACGATGATGATGAACACGATGACGAAGGTGTGCGGTACTTTGCGTTTTTTCATGGCAGACGCTTTAACGGCACAAAGATAGGGATTTTTTTAGAGCGGGTAGCTAACCGTACTACGCATGACGGCCAGGCCCACCGCACTGCCAGTGCCTGGGATGGTGGCTGATACGGGGTGGGGATTTGGATTGGGACGGATTGACGGTGACGGATTTGTGACGATGCACGCATCGTCTCTACTGCTAACTGAACAACTCCTAACTAAAAAATCCTTATCTTTGCCCAAATAAAATCCACTTTCATCATGAAAAGACTTTTTCTCATAGCCGTTTGCATGCTGTTTGCAACGGCCGTCTTCGCCCAACAATACACTTTAAAGTCGCCCGACAACGACATTACCGTCACCATCAAAGTGGGTGACCGGCTTACCTATTCCGTGAGCCACCGCAACACCCTCATATTGGCGCCATCGGCCATCGGCATGAAGCTGCAAGATGGTCGCATGCTTGGTGATAACGCCAAGGTGACAAGCGCCAAAACGCGCTCGGTCAGCGAGACTATCAAAGCCAATTTCTATAAAAGAATTGTTATCACAGATAATTACAATGAAATGATTCTCAAGATGAAAGGTAATTACCAAGTGATTTTCCGTGCCTACAACGAAGGCGTGGCCTACCGTTTTGTGACGAACTTCTCAAAACCCGTCATCGTGGAGAACGAGACCGCCGATTTCTGTTTCGACAATGACTATATGGTCCGTGTGCCTTACGTCAACGCCCGAAAGGGAGACGGTGACTTTCTCACCCAGCAGTTTTTCAACTCGTTTGAGAACACCTATACCGTAGCGCCGCTCAGCGGGATGGAAAAAGAACGTCTGGCTTTTCTGCCTCTCATGGTTGAGTTGAAAGACGGTAAAAAAGCCGTCATTACTGAGGCCGACTTGGAGGATTTCCCTGGTTTGTATCTCCGTAATGCCAATGGCTCTACAAACCTCACCGCTGTTCACGCCTTCTATCCCAAGAAAGAGGTACAAGGCGGTCATAACAACCTACAATATGTCGTCACGGAACGCGAGAATTACATTGCCAGGACAGAAGGCAAACGCAGCTATCCTTGGCGTTGCATGTTAATCTCGGAAAACGACAGTGAACTGGCTGACAGCGACTTGGTCTATAAGCTGGCTTCGCCCTGCCGCGTCGACGACATCTCCTGGATCCAGCCCGGCAAGGTCGCCTGGGACTGGTGGAACAATTGGAACATCTATGGTGTCGATTTCAAGAGCGGCATCAACAATGACACTTATAAATACTACATCGATTTTGCCTCGAAGTACGGCATTGAATACGTCATTCTTGACGAAGGATGGGCCGTCAACAAGAAAGCCGACCTGCGTCAGGTGGTGCCTGAAATCGACTTGAAAGAACTCGTTGACTATGGTCGCGAGCGTAACGTAGGCCTTGTACTTTGGGCTGGCTATGCCGCCATCGATGCCGATATGGATAAGCTTTGTCAGGAGTTCTCCGCGATGGGTGTGAAAGGCTTCAAGGTGGACTTCATGGACCGTGACGACCAGAAAGTGGTCGATTTCTATTATCGCATGGCTGCCGCTGCCGCCAAACACCACCTCTTCCTCGACTTCCATGGTGCATACAAACCCACGGGACTAAGCCGCACTTATCCTAATGTCCTTAATTACGAAGGTGTGTATGGTCTAGAACAGGCCAAATGGGATAACGAATCGGATTTAGTCACCTATGAGGTTACCATACCTTTCATCCGCATGGTGGCTGGCTCTTTCGACTTCACCCAAGGCGCCATGAAAAACGGCAGCAAATACAACTTCTCCGCCATCTACAGCGAGCCGATGAGCCAAGGAACAAGATGCAGACAGCTGGCAGAATATGTGATCTTTGAATCGCCTTTCAACATGCTCTGCGACAGCCCCAGCAATTACATGTTAGAAGACGAATGCACCCAGTTTATCGCCAATGTCCCCACCACTTGGGATGAGACCGTAGTCCTCGACGGAAAGGTCGGAGAATATGTCGTCATCGCTAGAAAGAAAGGCTTCCGCTGGTATATCGGCGCTATCACCAACTGGGAGGCACGCGACCTCACTCTCGACCTCACGCCTTTGAACGGCGGGGCCAAGTCGGGACATATCTTCCGCGACGGTCCCAACGCCGACAGAGTTGGTAAAGATTACATCTCTGAGACAGCCCAAGTGATGGGCAACATGGTGAAAGTGCATCTCGCCCCCGGCGGTGGCATGGTGCTGATTTGGTGATGTGAAACAACAACAATCGTTTTTATGGAAGAAATATTCGAATTCCTAAGCGGGGTACTGCACAATAACAACCGTCCTTGGTTTTTAGAGCACAAGGAACAGTATAGACGTGCCCTAGCCAAATTCAACGTCATCGCCGAGCAAATCATCGCAGGCGTGCAACAGTTTGACGACACTTGCAAAGGGCTGACCTTGAAAGACTGCACCTATCGTTTCTATCGTGACATCCGTTTCTCACCCGATAAGCGGCCTTACAAGACCCATTTCGGCGTCTTCGTATGTCCCGATGGCAAGAAATCGATGAAAAGCGGCTATTACTTCCATATCGAACCCGAAGGGGCCGGCTATCTGGGGCATAATATGCTTTGCACGGGCATGTATTGTCCTGATAACGTCATGCTCAGAAGCATCCGCGACGAGATTCTTTTCAATCCCGATCCTTTCGAGAAAGCCATTCGTAAGGCTAAGCATTTCCATCTCGATAGTGAGCGAAACCTCACCAGGGTGCCCAACGGTTATCCGAAAGACCATCCGCAAGCCGAGTTGTTCAAACACCGTGACTGGCTATTGGTACGTGACTTGCCCGATGACGTGCTCTTCAGCGATTCCGTAGCGGAATGGGCTGTCAACGAGTTCAAGACCACCTATGATTTCTGTCAGTTGCTCAACCATACCGTTGATTTCGAGAAAGAGTAGATTACGCGTCATGTCGCCACGTATTTAAATCGATGGAGGCGTCATAATTCCAACAAAAAAAGGCAGACTGCAGTCTGCCTTTTCATCATTTTCTCAGTAGTTTATCTACCTCCGAAGATCTTGCCAAGACCGCCGAGGATGCTTCCCAAGCCGCTGGTCTTCTTGCCGCCGCCGAGAACCATGCCTAGCAGAGAACCCAGGTCAGCGTCAGCGCTGTTGTTCTTCTTTCTGAGGTTGCCCAACAGGTTGAGCAAGGTAGGAGCGATGGAAGAAAGGATGTTGGTGATCTGTGAGCCAGCGAGACCGAACTTGCTGCTCAAACCTGAGATGAAGTTGTCGGTTTCACCGCCCATGATCTTACCCAAAATCTTGCCACCGTCGACCAAGTCGACATTCTTCAGCATGTCGCCCAGATTGAAATCGCCAGCGTGGTCTTGCAAAGCCTTGCCCAGCGAGGCAGCACCAGCTTCGGTAGATACGTTTTTCTGCATGGCTGAAACCAATGAAGGGATAGCGCTCTTCAAAACGCCAGAGACTTTATTGGATTCAATGCCAAATTTTTCACTGATGGCTCCCACGGTATCGTTACCCGTCAAGGAACCGATGATGTTCATAATGTCCATTTTATAGATTTTTGGAGTTGTTTTTATGTTTTACAATAGCAAAGATACTTTTTTTTTCAATGCAAGTGTTTTTTTCTTCGATATGATGATTTGTAGCTTTCGGCGGTCAATGTTTTTCCTCGGGTTTTTCTCCGTTGACTTCTTCAAGCAACAGGTCTCTCCACACCTTATATCCCGCTCCAGTCAGATGCAGTCCGTCGTTGCTGTAGGCGGCATTCATCTTGCCTTCTTCCGTGGCGAAGACGGAGAACAGGTCGATGTAGGTGACGCCTTCTCTCTCGGCCACCTGTTGCAACAGGGTGTTGATGACAGGTACCGTCCGCCATTTCGGTCCGTGGTTAGAGAACAGTCCGAATTCGTCGCTGACAGGCAGCACGCTCTGGACGTAGACCTTCGTCTCGGGCGACTCCGCCTTGATTCTCCTGACGATGAGGCCCACCTTGTAAGCGATGCTGTCGGGCGTGAAGTCGCGCGCCATGTCGTTGACGCCAATCATGAGGAAGACTTTGGCGGGATGGCCGTTAGTGATGGTCGAGAGACGGTCTAGGATACCATCGCAGATGTCACCGCTGATGCCACGGTTTTTGACGTTGATATTGCCGAACAGCTCGCCCCATTCGCCTCCATCGGTGATGCTGTTGCCCAAGAAGATGATGTCGTCGGGCGAAGTAGGCAGCGTCTCAAACAGATGCGCACGCTGATAATAGTAAGTGCCGTATTTCGTGGTCTGTGCAGAGAGGGACTGCGTCGCGACGAATACGAGTGCCAATGCGAGGGTCAGAAGACCCCAATGATGTCTTGTGTTCATAACGGATGATTTTAATTGGACCAAAAGTACAAAATGCTTTTCAGGTATCACACGTATTAACACGTAATCTTTTTGAACACGTGTTTTATTTGAACACGAATCAACACGGATTTAACGGATTGGGTAGAGACGATGTGCGCATCGTCTCTACAAACCTTTATATAACTGAACAACTTCGAACTCCAAACTGCAAACTTGTAACTTCAAACTAAAAAAAACCTATCTTTGCACCTTCAATTCAATACCTAATCATCATGGAATCATCAAACAAACACTTCAAGCGTTACATGGTAACCACGGCCTTGCCTTATGCCAACGGTCCCGT
>CAMJQC010000001.1 GCA_946407975.1 uncultured Bacteroidales bacterium | reverse complement strand
TTATTTTTGCACCATAAATCCAAAAGGCTATGACCTCGTTCGATTTCTTCAACATCATCCGTTCGATTCCGAAGACGCTGCGTTTCAACCTGCATTATTTTCCGCTGAAAACGGCCTTGAAGCTACCTGTCGTGGTGTCGCACCGCACTTATCTGCGCGAGCTACACGGCAAGGTGGAACTTCCCGAAAAGGTAGGGTGTGCAATGATTAAAATCGGTTTCGGCGATGTGGGTCATTACGACCGCAAACGCTCACGTAGCATCTGGCAGGTGCGTGGCACGGTGGGTTTCGGCGGCAAGGCGAGCATAGGGCATGGCTCGAAGATTTCGGTGCGGGGCAACCTGAACCTTGGCGATGGTTTCAACATGACGGCAGAAAGCACCATCGTCTGTGCCAAGGAAATCCGTTTTGGCCGCGACTGCCTGCTGAGTTGGGACATCCTCGTGATGGACACCGACGAGCATCCAATATATAACATGGAAAATGAACACATCAATCCCGACAAGGCCATCCATGTGGGTGACCATGTCTGGATTGGCTGCAAATGTGTGTTGCTGAAAGGCGCCGAGGTGCCCGGCAACACGGTCGTGGCGGCAGGCACACTGCTGACCTCCTCCTTCGCGGGCGAGCATCAGGTCATCGGCGGCAACCCGCCCTCAGTCCTGAAAAATGATGTTCGCTGGGAGCATTAAAGCGAGTCAATTACCGTACAAAGGTTTTCGAAAATCTCTGGAATCTCGCCTACGCCGTTCACCGGATGCAGGTTGCCTTGTTTTTCGTAGTAGTCGATGACGGGCCTTGTCTTTTCTTCGTATTCCACAAAACGGTGTTTGATGGATTCGAGGTTGTCGTCGGCACGGCCGCTGATCTTGCCACGTTCCAGCATGCGTTCGATGAGCAGTTCCTCTGGCACTTCAAGGCTGAGCACGCCTGAAAGGGAAATCTTGAATTTCTTCATGAATTCGTCGAGGATTTCGGCTTGTTTCACCGTGCGAGGATAGCCGTCGAAGAGGAAACCGGCAGAATCGAGATGCTCTCCGATTTTCTTTTCGATGATCTTTGCAACGATTTCATCGGAAACGAGTCCGCCTTTGCCGATGATCTCCTTGACCTGCAGGCCGAGTTCGCTTTCTGCGGCGATCTCTTCGCGGAGGATCTCGCCTGTCGACAGGTAGGTCAATTCGTATTTTTCACGTAGAAACTGCGATTGGGTTCCTTTGCCGGCTCCCGGAGGGCCGAAGAGAATGATGTTAAGCATAATTTATTTCAATTGTTCAGTTGTTCAGTTTATAGCTTGAAGTTGTTCCGTCGAGTAAAGGTCTTTAAACTCCAGTCCTTCGTCTTTCGTCCTCAACTGAGGATTTTATAAATGTCGGGGAAGTTGCGGCCGTGCTGGTTGTAGTCCAGTCCGTAGCCTACGATGAACTCGTCGGAGATGTCCATGGCTTTGTAGTTGATGGGATAGTCGTATTTGAACGACAAAGGCTTGAAGAGCATGGTGGCAATGCGGACATCGGCGGCATTGAGGCCTCGTAGCTTTTCAATAGTGAATTTCATGGTGTGTCCGGAGTCGACGACGTCTTCCACGATGATGACATTGCGGCCTTCCAAAGAGTGGTCGAGGCCGATGAGCTCACGCACCACGTTGGTGGTCTCAGTACCAGCATAAGATGAAAGTTTGACAAAGGAAATCTCGCATGGGATGGTGAGTCGCTTGAACAGTTCGGAGGCAAACATGAAAGCCCCGTTCAGTACGACGAGAAACAGCGGGTTTTTGCCATCCATGTCTCGGTTGATGCTATCAGCCACCTTTTGAATACTGGCTTCGATTTTTTCTTGCGTAATATAAAGGCCAAATTCCTTGTCTAATACTTTTACTGTTTTCATAATGAACGAGTTAGATTGTTATGCGCAGATTGCCCTCTGCGAGACAAATATACAAAATGAATTCCATTTGTCATCTGTACAAGGAAAATTTCTACTTTTGCCTATCTTCATTTAAAGAGACAATCAGATATGAATCCCATCGTCAGCATCATCATGGGAAGCACTTCCGACCTTCCCGTTCTTGAAAAAGCCGCTCAGTTTTTCGACGAGATGGAAATCCCGTTCGAGATGAACGCCCTCAGCGCACATCGTACGCCGCACGAGGTTGAACAATTTGCCCGTGAAGCCCAAGGCCGTGGCATCAAGGTCATCATCGCTGCCGCTGGCATGGCTGCCGCCTTGCCGGGCGTGATTGCCGCCAACACGACGCTGCCGGTCATCGGCGTGCCTGTGAAAGGTATGCTCGACGGCATGGATGCCATGCTGTCCATCATTCAGATGCCTCCCGGGATTCCCGTGGCCACAGTAGGCGTGAACGGCGCCCTTAACGCCGCCATTCTCGCTGCCGAGATGCTGGCCCTCAGCGATGAAGACGTTGCCAAGAAAGTGGTGCGCTATAAGGATAACCTGAAGAACAAGATCACCAAGGCCAATGCCGAACTGAAGGAATTGAAATACAAGTTCAAGACGAATTGATTTGGCTTTTTAAACGGGTCTTTCTTCATTAAATAAGGTAGAGACGTCGCTCGTGACATCTCTACCTTAGTCATATAAAGCCGGAAGGAGAAAAGCCATACGAGGATTATGGCCTGTGTCATAATGAGATGGAAAATAGACTTTGTAGCCATTTTGCATTTTTATGAAAAACAAAGCAACCGGTTTCTTCTATTTCTTTCGGATCAGCATCAAGCCGTCACGGAGCGGGAGCAGCACGTTCTCGACCCGCGGGTCTTTTGTGACCCTCTCGTTGAAGGCGACAAGGGCTTGCGTATCGCGTTCTTTGGGATTGGGATGCAGCACTTTCCCTTCCCAAAGCACATTGTCGGCGAGAATGAAGCCCCCTGACCGTACCTTTTCTACGATGGTTTCATAATAGGTGGGATAGCTGATCTTGTCAGCGTCGATGAAGACGAGGTCGAAAGAGTCAGGAAGGGTGGGGATGATGTCTTTGGCATCCCCGATGATCAGTTCGATCTTGTCTTCCACCTTCGCCTTTTTAAAGTATTTGCGGATGGTGTCTTCGTATTCGCGGTTGGCTTCAATGCTGATGATCCTGGCCGTCTCGCCAATGCCTTGCGCCATACAGATGGAAGAATAGCCCGTAAATGTGCCAATTTCAAGCACAAGCTTTGGCTGGAGCATCTTGCAAAGCAGTTCCAGCAGTTTTCCCTGAACGGGTCCGGAGGCCATGCGCGGGTTCATCTGGTGGAGATGTGTGTCGCGGTAGAGCTCTTGCAGGACAGCGTTGGGAGCGCTGCTGTGCGCTTCGAGATATTCTTCCAACAGGACTGGGTCGATGGAGATCATGGTGCCTGATAAGTGTTTATTCTTTTCCGATGAAGGTGAGGCGGGTCAGCTGTTTGCGGTCGAAGACGAGGTTGGCGACTTCCATGATGTCGTCGGCCGTGACGGCGTTGACCTTGCTGATGATCTCGTCCATATATTCGATGGGCTCGTCCATCATGGAAGAACGCACGATGGAAAGGGCTTCGTTCATGCCCGACTCATAGCTGAGTGCCAGCTGTCCGATGATCTGTTGTTTGGCATGCTCGAGTTGCAGGGTGCCGAGTTTGATCCGGCAGAGTTTGTCCAATTCTTTGTAGACCAAGTTGACAGTTTTCTCCAGGGAATCGGGGTCGACGCCCATATAGACGCTGATGAGGCCCGTGTCGGAATAGGCGTTGTATTGCGACTCGATGGTATAGGCGAAGCCGTATTTCTCGCGGATGTTGAGGTTGAGCCGTGAGCTCATGGCAGGCCCGCCCAAAATGTTGTTGAGCAGGATGATGGGCATCTTCATGGGGCTGTTGTATTCGGGTGCGATGCCGCCTATCATACAGTGACTGAGGTGGTTGTGCCGCTCTTCCGTGACGTTTTGCACTTTGTATCCCGTGAAGGGCTTGCGGTGACTTGCTACGAGATGGGAGGGCTGTTCGCCAAAATAGGTCATGGCCATTTTTTGGAACGCACCGAAGTCGATATCGCCGATCGTGACGAGAATCATCCTTTCCGTACTGTAGTTTTGGGCCATGAAGCGGAGGATTTCTTCCCGTTTGAAGCCTTTTACCAGCTCGGCAGTACCTAAAATGTTCCGTCCCAAAGGATGGTCTTTGAAAACGATTTCCTCAAAGACATCGTAGATCTCGTCGGAAGGGGAGTCCTTGTAGGAGTTGATCTCGTCGAGGACGACTTCTTTCTCTTTGGCGAGTTCGTTTTCAGGGAAAACGGAGTGGAAGACGATGTCGGAAAACAGGTCGAGCGCCCTCTTGTAATGCTGTTTGAGGAAAGAGGCTTGCAGGCAGGTCTCTTCCTTGGTGGTAAAGGCGTTGAGGTCACCGCCTACGTTGTCGAGACAGCTGAGGATATGGTAGGCTTTACGGTTTTTTGTGCCTTTGAAGATGGTGTGCTCAATAAAGTGGGCAATGCCGTTTTGCTCTGGCATCTCATCGCGCGTGCCCGTCCCGACCATGAGGACGAGGTGGGCGATTTCACCCGGTTTCCGTTTATGAAGCAGCCTGATACCGTTGGGCAGCGTGGCTTCGTTGTATCTTTCTTGCATGTGGTTCTTTTGAGGCTGCAAAAATAAGAAGATGTTTTGAATTATTTCAGCTTCGTCGGTTGTGTGCTCACGAAGTTTGAAAAAAGTCGCGCAGCGCCGTGACATTTCTTTGTCGCGGCAGGTGAAGGTTGTTGATAAAAAAAGCTTTTTTGAACGGAAAGGACAGCGTTTCAGAAAAAAGACTATCTTTGCGGATTCAATTTTTATGCTTTATGCTTATGAGACGTATCCTTATCATTTTGCTTTTGTTAGCTTTCACGGCTACGACGGGAGTTTATGCCCAAGAAGGAAAGAAACCTGACTGGAAGAGATGGCACTATCTTTCCGAAGAGGAAATGTACGACAAGACGCGTGGCGTCAATTTCGTTGAAACCGATCCACCTACCGGAACGCCTCGTTTTGTGGCGGAATTCGAGCCCATGCAAGGCGTGATGATCCGTTATCCCCTCGGCATCCCTACCAGCCTGGTGGCGCAGTTGGCTGATAATTGTACTGTGTACTGCATTGTGTCGACCAGCCAGCAAAGCAGCGCCCGAAGCACTTTCCAAAATGCGGGTGTCAACATGAATAATGTTCAATTCGTTAACGCGGCGACCGACTCTTATTGGGTGCGCGACTACGGCCCGTGGTATATCTTCGAGGACCGTGAGCCTGCCATAGTCGATAACGTCTACAACCGTCCCCGTCCAAACGACGATAACATCTCCGGCGTGTTCGCCAGCTACTGGGGCATCCCGATGTACGGCATGAACCTGGAGCATACCGGCGGCAACATGATGGAAGACGGCCGCGGCCACGGTGTCAGCGACGAACTGGTGTTTCAGGAAAACAGCAACAACGAGAACAACGTCCGTAACAAGATGCGCGACTATCTCGGCATCGACCCCTATCACGTCACCATCGACCCGCAAGGCGACTACATCGCCCATGTCGACTGTTGGGGCAAGTACCTCGCTCCCGACAAGATCTTGATCGCCCAATTGCCACAAAGCAACTCGCATTATGCCGACTATGAGAGCGTGGCCAACTATTTCGCCACCACCAACTGCTGCTGGGGCTATCCCTACCACGTGTACCGCGTCTACGAACCTGGTGGCTCCACCTTGGCGCCCTACACCAACAGCCTCATCCTCAACAAGACCGTCTATGTGCCGATGGGCAGCAACAGCACCTATAACCAACAGGCCTTGGCCGTCTATCAGGAAGCCATGCCGGGTTATACCATCGTTGGTGTCAACAATAGCGGCTATACAGGCTGGGAGAACACCGACGCCCTGCATTGCCGCACCCGTGGCGTGATGGACTTCGACATGCTCTTCGTCGACCACCGCGACGTGCTGCACGGAGAACTGGATTGGCAAGAGTCTTATCCTGTGACGAGCAAGTTCATCGCCTACAGCGACGAACCTTTGAAAACGGACTCCCTCCTCGTCTATTATAGCATCGACAATGGCCCATATCAGGTTGCCCACATGACTGCTACTGGCAATCCTGATGAATATGTCGGATACATCACCGGCTGTCATGGAGGCTCTCAAGTTGACTACTACGTTTTTGGTGCCGACGAATCGGGACACCGCTACACGCAGCCCGTTTTTGCTGCATTGGAGCCGCACCATTTCACCGTGGGACCCCATGATGAAGTCGTCGGACTCATCGGTGACGTCGACCTAAGCGGCAATGTCGACATCAACGACGTCCTCGCCCTCATGCGTCACGCCCTGCAAATCACCTCCCTTAGCAGTGAAGGTTTGCAGCTGGGCGACGTCAATGGTGACGGAAGTGTCAACATCAACGATGCTGTTGCACTGCTCCGTATTGTCTTAGGCATCGTTTGACGATAGTCGGACAATGGATGTTGACCGATTTGTCATCATCCCATAAAGCGGCGTTTTTTGAGTTGTCAGAAGATGCCGCTTTTGTTTTGTTTCGAAACGGAGTCTTTTTTGTCGAAATTATCATACTGGATTTGTTTTTTAGTTATCTTTGCCCTTTCAACTTAAAAGAATATCAGAATAAACAGTAACACATGAAGAAAGTTTTATTGACCTTAGCGATGGCGTTTCTCGCGGTGAGCGGTTTCGCCATGCCGGTCCTTGATCCCGATCTCCGTGCGGAGATGGACAGAAGGGGCGGGGACGAGAAGATCCGGGTCCATGTTGTGATGAAGTCACAGCTTGACCCTATGGAGTTGCGCCGTCAGGCGGGCTATCTGTCCGACAAGAGTGCTCGGCGTGCCTACGCCATAGATGAGATGAAGCGTCATGCGGAGGCGTCGCAGTACGCCTTGCTGCGCGACATCAGCGAGATGAGCCGTCACGGCATGACAGAGAACGTGACGACGAACTGGCTTGCGAACATGGTGGTGTGCGACGCGACGAAGGCTGCGATTCTCGACATTGCGTCGCGCGACGACGTGGAGATCGTGGGCTACGAGGTGGAGAAGAACTGGATTCCCGACGGGGAGGAGGCTAGGCCAGCCGCATCGGGGACGAGGGAGATCACGTCGAACGTGCTTCAGGTCCGCGCCAACGAGGTGTGGGCAGAGGGCTACACGGGGCAGGGCGTCGTGGTGGCCGTCATCGACACGGGCGTGAACTACAACCACCTGGATGTTGCCGACCACCTGTGGGATGGCGGCAGCGAGTTTCCGCACCACGGCTATGACGTGAAGAACAACGACAACGACCCGATGGACGACATGGGTCATGGCTCGCACTGTGCCGGCACGGTATGCGGCGACGGCACGGCGGGGTCGCAGACGGGCATGGCGCCCGACGCCACGCTGATGTGCGTGAAATGCCTTGATGCGAGCGGCAACGGCGGAGCCGAGAGCATCGCCGCCGGCATCGAATGGGCGGTGGAGCATGGCTGCGACCTGTTCAGCATGTCGCTGGGTATCGCCAACAGCAGCATCTCGGAGCGCACGCTGCTGCGCAACGCCTGCGTCAACGCCTTGAACGCTGAAGTGGTGGCGGCCATCGCCGCCGGCAACGAGGGCGACTCCCAGGGCTGGTATCCGATTCCCAACAACGTCCGCGTTCCAGGCAGCTGTCCTCCGCCATGGCTGCATCCCGACCAGGAAGTCAACCCCGGTGACCTGAGCTGTTCGGTGTGCATCGGCGCTGTCGATGTCAACGACGATGCCGCCTACTTTACCTCACGAGGCCCTGTCACATGGTCGAACACCACCTTCGGCGACTATCTCTACGATCCGGGCATCGGCCTGATCCGTCCCGACGTGTGCGCCCCTGGCGTCGATATCAGGTCGCTTGACTATTCCTCCAACACAGGCTATACCCTTATGAGCGGCACTTCCATGGCCACGCCTTGCGCGGCCGGTGTGATGTGCCTGATGCTGTCGAAGAACAACGACCTGTCGCCCGCCGAGGTGTGCCAGATCCTTCAGGAAACGGCCGTTCCGCTGTCCGAAGGCAAGAGCAACACCTTTGGAGCAGGCCGTATTGATGCCATGGAAGCGGTTGGTGTGGTCCAAAATGGTGACTTAAGCATACAGGGTTTTGTGTTTAACGACGCTGCAGGCAACAACGACGGCAAACTCAACCCGGGCGAAAGCGGCACGATAGGCCTTACGCTGCATAACGACATCGATGTTCCTGTGAGTGGCCTTACCGCCCAACTCATGACTTCTGACGACTTTGTTAACGTCGTACAATCGACGGCGTCGCTGCCTACCATCGCTGCAGGCCAGAGCGTTACGCTTGCCGATCTCTTCGGCATCAGCGTTGCCGCCAATGCCCCGGCTAAGCATAAGGCTCGTTTTTCTGTCCAGCTTTTTTCCGGGTCAGAGACCTGTGGCAAACTCGTGTTTAGCATGGACGTCTACGACTACGCTTTGGAGATGGGCGCCGTCGTCGCTTTGAACGACGATAACGGCAACGGCTTGCTCGAACCTGGGGAGACGGCCGATCTTCGCATTTTCCTCGACAACGTGGGCAATGAAACCGTATTTGGCCTTACCTCCATGCTGAGCACTTCCTATTCCTATCTTGTCATCAACGAGGCTGAAAAGGTACTTGGAACCATTGCTGGCGACAGGAGCGGCTATGCCGATTTCAATGTCACGCTGGATGCCGCTGCTCCATCCGATTTCGTCATCCCCTTTGTCCTTGACTTAGAAGACAGCTCAGGGAGGACTTCTACGGTGACCTTTGACTACAAGAACGCCTGCAGTATCATCTTCGATTTGTCCGATTCCTATGGTGACGGATGGAACGGCAACTCTTTGATTGTCACCTTCAGCGACGGGACGCCTTCACAGACGCTCACCTTCTCTTCGGGCAGCTCGGCGACCTATACGATAGAAGTGTCGAGTGGCACGCAAGTCACGCTCACCTGGAGTAGCGGCAGCTGGACCAGCGAATGCAGCTTCGTGGTGCATTACGAGGACGGTACCGAGATCTACAGCAATTCCGGAGGTATGAGCAGCGCTTATTCTTTTGTAGTCAACTGTTCTGGCACCAGTGCCGTTCCCGAGTTGTGCGATCCAGTGCGACAGCTGTCTGCTGAAGTCAACGGTAATAACGTGGTCCTCAGTTGGCAAGCTCCCGCCAGCGGAACACCGACAGGCTATGAGGTCTATCGTGGCACGGCGCTGTTGGCCACGACGTCAGTTTGCAACTATACCGATACCGGTGTGGAAGCAGGCTCATATGAATATGCCGTCATCCCGCTGTACGATGGCTGTGTGGGTGAGTTTGCATTCGTCGAGGTGCAGGTGACGGGCCATGTAGGCATGATTGGCGATGTCGATCTTGATGAGGATGTCGACATGAACGATGTTTTGGCTCTGCTGCGTCATGTCCTCGGCATTGCTGAGCTGGGAGAAGACGGCCTCGCTGTAGCGGATGTCGACGGTAGCGGTCACGTCGATATCAACGACGTGCTTCTGATTATGCGATTTGTGTTGGGTATTGTCCCGAATCTATGATAAATAGTAACGGTCGATAGGTTGTCATATTAATGATAATCATCCACTTGTTATTTTGAAAAAACCGCATCCGAAAAAAGAGGATGCGGTTTTTTTATGGAATTGGGAAGGGAGCTTTTATTTTTGATTATCTTTGCCCTTTCAACTTAAAAGAATATCAGAAAACTGTAACACATGAAGAAGATTTTATTGACCTTAGCGATGGCGTTTCTTGCAGTGAGCGGTTTCGCCATGCCGGTCCTTGATCCCGATCTCCGTGCGGAGATGGACAGAAGGGGCGGGGACGAGAAGATCCGGGTCCATGTTGTGATGAAGTCACAGCTTGACCCTATGGAGTTGCGCCGTCAGGCGGGCTATCTGTCCGACAAGAGTGCTCGGCGTGCCTACGCCATAGATGAGATGAAGCGTCATGCGGAGGCGTCGCAGTACGCCTTGCTGCGCGACATCAGCGAGATGAGCCGTCACGGCATGACAGAGAACGTGACGACGAACTGGCTTGCGAACATGGTGGTGTGCGACGCGACGAAGGCTGCGATTCTCGACATTGCGTCGCGCGACGACGTGGAGATCGTGGGCTACGAGGTGGAGAAGAACTGGATTCCCGACGGGGAGGAGGCTAGGCCAGCCGCATCGGGGACGAGGGAGATCACGTCGAACGTGCTTCAGGTCCGCGCCAACGAGGTGTGGGCAGAGGGCTACACGGGGCAGGGCGTCGTGGTGGCCGTCATCGACACGGGCGTGAACTACAACCACCTGGATGTTGCCGACCACCTGTGGGATGGCGGCAGCGAGTTTCCGCACCACGGCTATGACGTGAAGAACAACGACAACGACCCGATGGACGACATGGGTCATGGCTCGCACTGTGCCGGCACGGTATGCGGCGACGGCACGGCGGGGTCGCAGACGGGCATGGCGCCCGACGCCACGCTGATGTGCGTGAAATGCCTTGATGCGAGCGGCAACGGCGGAGCCGAGAGCATCGCCGCCGGCATCGAATGGGCGGTGGAGCATGGCTGCGACCTGTTCAGCATGTCGCTGGGTATCGCCAACAGCAGCATCTCGGAGCGCACGCTGCTGCGCAACGCCTGCGTCAACGCCTTGAACGCTGAAGTGGTGGCGGCCATCGCCGCCGGCAACGAGGGCGACTCCCAGGGCTGGTATCCGATTCCCAACAACGTCCGCGTTCCAGGCAGCTGTCCTCCGCCATGGCTGCATCCCGACCAGGAAGTCAACCCCGGTGACCTGAGCTGTTCGGTGTGCATCGGCGCTGTCGATGTCAACGACAATGCCGCCTACTTCACCTCACACGGCCCCGTCACATGGACAAACACCACCTTCGGCGACTATCCCTACAATCCGGGCATCGGCTTGATCCGTCCCGACGTGTGCGCCCCTGGCGTCAATATCAAGTCGCTGAACTATTCCTCCAACACAGGCTATACCTATATGGACGGCACTTCCATGGCTACGCCTTGCGCGGCCGGTGTGATGTGCCTGATGCTGTCGAAGAACATCGACCTGTCGCCCGCCGAGGTGTGCCAGATCCTTCAGGAAACGGCCGTGCCGCTGTCCGAAGGCAAGAGCAACGTGACAGGCGCAGGCCGTATCGATGCTGTGGGAGCAGTTGAAATGGTTGAAACAGGCGTCTTGTCGCTGCAGTCTGTGGTTTTTGGCGATGCGTCAGGAAATAATGACGGAAAGGCAAATCCGGGCGAGAGCGGCTCTATCAGCCTCACCTTGACGAACACCACGGAAGGTCCCCTGAATCCTATAGTAGCAACCCTTACCACGACCGATTCTTACATCACCATCACCCAGCCTTCGGCTGAAGTGCCGGCCGTCGCAATAGGCGGGACCATAGAATTGACGGATGCCTTTGGCATTACGATTGCTGACAACGCCCCTGCCAAACAAAAGGCACGCTTCATTGTGGAATTTACCGACGGCGGCGAAATCGTCGGTAAAGTGTCCTTCTCTATTGCCATTTACGACTATGCTCTCGTGCCAGGAACGTTGGCCATTTTCAATGATGACAATGGCAACGGCTTGCTTGAGCCAGGAGAGACCGCAGCCTTGCGTGTCTTTGTCGACAACGAGGGTAACGAACTGGCTTCACGTCTGACCGGGACGCTGTCATCAGATTATGAATACCTCACCGTCAATCTTCAACAAAACGATTTCGGCACCATAGGTGCAGGCATGTGCGGCTATGCCGATTTCAACATCACGCTTGACGCCGCCGCCCCCTCCAGCTTCATCATTCCCCTTACGCTCGACCTCGTCGATGCTTCGGGAAGGACGACGACTTTGGGATTTAATTATAAAAACGCTTGCAATATTATTTTCAACTTGTCCGATTCCTACGGCGACGGATGGAACGGCAACTCTTTGACCGTCACCTTCAGCGACGGGACGCCTTCCCAGACGCTTACCATCTCTTCGGGCAACTCGGCGACCTATACGATAGAAGTGATGAGTGGCACGCAAGTCACGCTGACCTGGAATAACGGAAGCTGGCCCAACGAATGCAGCTTCGTGGTGCGTTACGAGGACGGTACCGAGATCTACAGCAATTCCGGCGGTATGAGCAGTCCCTATACTTTTGAGGTCAACTGTGCTGGTGGCTCCGTGCCCGACCTGTGTGACCCTGTGGAGAACCTTACGGCTGACCTGGATGGCGTCGATGTCGTCCTCACATGGGAGGCGCCTGCAACCGGCACACCTACTGGTTATGAAGTGTACCGCGGCACGTTGTTGCTCTCTACCACGACAGCGTTGACCTATACTGATCCTGAAGTGGAAGAAGGCGTTTACGACTACTGCGTCAACCCGGTCTATGGCAATTGCCAAGGCGAGTTCGCCTGCATCGAAGTCGAAGTGTCGGCTTGCCCTGCTGTGCAAAATCTCCAGTATGAACTCGAAGGTCAGCAGCTGTCGTTGACTTGGGAGGCTCCTGAAGACCCGACAGGTCTGATCGGATATCGCATTCTGCTGGATGGTGAAGAAGTGACGGAGACCAATGAGCTGGCCTATGAGATGACCCTCGAAGTCGGCGACCATACCGTCTGCGTCAGGGCCCTCTATCCTGATTGCGGCCGCAGCCGTTGCATCGACGTGAGCATTTGCGCCGGACCGGAAGAGATAACCTATACCACAGATGGACGTGAAGTCACCTTGATGTGGGAAGCCGCCGCCCCGGCCGCTGCCTACAATGTCTATGCCGGCGACCTGCTGCTTGGCACGACGACGGAGATGCAGTTTACGGCTGTTTTTGAGCCAGGCATCACAACGGTACGCATCGAGGCCAACGACGACTGCGAACCCCTCCCTTCTTTCATCGACGTGTGCATCTGCGACCCTGTCGCCGACTTGAATGTGGCGCTTGAATACGATCATCTCGCTGTGACGTGGTCTGCTCCTAGTGCCGCTTCGATGGTGGCGGGCTACAGCGTTTATCTCAACGGTGAATCTGTTGCCGAGGTGACCGAGACGCAGGCCGCTGTCACGCCAGTCGAAGGCCTGAACGTGATCTGTGTGACGGCATTCAGCGCCTCATGCGAATCGGAAAGCGTCTGCGACACGGTCGAAATCTGTGCGACGGTGACCGGATTGAACTATACCTACCAAGGCAGCACCGTCACCTTTAACTGGGATGCCTACGACACGGCCGACTATACGGTCTATGTCGATGATGCCGAAGGCGTCGTCGTCAGCGACACCACCTACGTTGCAGAGTTGGATCTGGGCTCACATTCGTTCTGCGTGCTGCCTAACACGGAATGTCTCACAGTGATGGACTGCGCCGATGTGGTGCTCGACTGCGAAATCCCTTCAGGTCTCCGTGCCACAGCCATTCGCGAAGGCGAGATCTCGTTGACATGGAATCCCATCGCGGCAGCACAAGGCTATATCGTCTATCGCAACGGTGAACAGATTACCGATACGCTGACGGAGAACGCCTTTACGGATTTGGAAATGGCTTTGGATGCCACCTATGGCTATAGCGTGACGGCTTTATGCGCTTTGGGCGTGTCCGACATGTCAGAGCCACTCGAGGTGCCTTATTACACCGGACTCTTTGAGACGTCAGATGGCTTGAAGGTGTATCCTAACCCGACAACGGACAAGGTGCTGGTGGAATGCGAAGGCATGACGCTCGTCGAGGTCTTCACCGTCGACGGGAAACTCCTCCGTAAGCTGGAACCTGATGCCAGCCTTATCCGTATCGAAGGACTTGATGCCGGCGTCTATACCCTGCGTATTGTCAAGGGCGACAGAGTGCTGGTGCGTCGAGTCGTCAAGTTCTGATGGCTGTCGGGTACGGCAGTTTCTGCCGACAGCCCGCTAGAAAAGAGAAAAATGTAAAAGGCCGCTTCGTAAGAGGCGGCCTTTTGCTATCTTTGCAGCTGAAAACATACTAAACCGGAAATCTCTCCGTTGATTAAAGATAATAGACTGTTTATGAAAAAGATACTTACCCTGTTTGCCGTTTTACTCGCTTTTTCAGCGTGCCTCCCTGCTCAGGAAGGCAAGAATATCAGGACCGACGTCATCTCTGTGGCTATGTTTGAAGCGAATTATGCTTTTCAGATGCCAGCCCTGGATACGAAGGTCTCGTTCGGTGTCAACAGCACTATTGGCGGCAGTTTCGGCTATAAGACCGACGAGAACTGGCTTTGGACGGCCAATGTCAACTACATATTTGGCAAAAAAGTGAAAGGCGACCGTGTCGATCTGTTAGGCGAAGGCATTACGACAGTCGATGGTGAGTTGATAGGCGGAGGCGGCAGCCTTGTCACCTTGGCCGTTTATCAGCGTGGATGGCATTTTCAGGCAGAATTAGGCAAGGTCTTCCCGTTTTATGGCAATCCGAACAGCGGCATTCTGGTGCAGGCCGGCCTGGGTTATCTTTTGAACCGTATCCGTATTGAATACGACAAAAACCTTTACAATACGCCTTATCCGGTCGAAGGTGACTATGAATACGGTTACGACCGCATGCGCGGTGGCCCCGCTTTCCATGGCGAAGTCGGCTATCTGTATCTGGGTGATACCCGTCTGCTGAATTTCTCCATTGCGCTCGAAGTCACCTATGCCCGTACGCGTCCGTTGCGCGATTACGACTTCAGGGTCTTCACCAACCCTGCGACGGGACAACTCGAACCTGTCGGCAGGATCGACCCCAATACCCGTTATAACGACCTATATTACGGCATTCGCTTTAACTGGCTCATCCCTACCTATCAGCGTCAGCCGGAGATGTTCTATTACGACTAAATAGTCTTTCGTCATGCGCTTTCTCTATTCAACAGCCATTCGGTGCTATGCTCTCGGCATTCGGCTTGCCGCCTTTTTTGGCCATGCCAAGGCAAAGCAATGGGTAGAAGGCCGGCGCATGCTTCCAGAGTCGCATCCTGATGACACGCGATGGGTATGGATCCATGCCGCTTCGCTTGGAGAGTTTGAACAGGGGAGACCCGTCATCGAAGCGCTCAAGGCGGACTATCCTCAGCTGAAGGTCCTGCTTTCTTTTTTCTCGCCTTCAGGCTACGAGATCCGAAAGGACTATCCTCTGGCTGACGAAGTGCTCTACCTGCCTTCCGATACGCCGCAACACGCCTCACAATGGATGAAAAGACATCATTTTGTGGCGGCATTCTTTGTCAAATATGAGTTTTGGTACAATTACATTAAGGCATTAGACGATGCCGGCGTGCCTTTGTTTTACATCTCTGTGCTGCTGCAACCGGATCAGTATTTCTTTAAGTGGTACGGTGGCTGGTTCCGTCGACAGTTGCATCGCGTCGATCATTTTTTTGTTCAAGATGAGCCGACCGCAGCTTTGCTCCATTCCATCGGTATTGAACAGACAACGGTATGTGGCGACACGCGCTTCGACCGTGTAGCATCCATGGCAGGGCAGGCTAAGACCTATCCGGTGATAGAGCGGTTTATTGATGGACGGGAGTGCGTCGTTGCAGGTAGCACATGGCCTCCCGATGAGCATCTTCTGCTTCGTTTTGCCGAAAAGATGCCCTCGACTTATTGCCTGGTTTTGGCACCTCACGACATCTCGGAAACACATATTGCCCAGATCAGACGGCTGATTCCTTCAGCATGTCTTTATACCGAGCTTCAGCATAGTCAACAAGGGAATGTATTGGTATTGAATACCATAGGCATGCTTTCCGAGATTTATCAATATGCAAGGTTTGTCTATATTGGCGGCGGTTTCGGCGTCAACATCCATAACATTCAGGAACCTGTTTCTTTTGGATGCCCTGTCGTGTTCGGCCCGAAATACAGGCGTTTCAAGGAAGCGTCCGATCTGGTGGCGTTAGGAGGCGCTTTTTCAGTGACTGGTATGGAGGAGTTGGATCGCATCTTTGCCCTTCTCATGGACGACGGTTTTTGTGCCCATGCCTCTCAAACCTGCTGTCAGTATCTTGGCAAGCAGTTGGGTGCCACCGACGCCATCATGGAGGTCTTTTCTTCCTTTTTTCATAAAAAATGTTAAATAAAATCGTTTTTTTATTAAAACTTTGCTTTTTAATGATAAATGTCTAATTTTGAAGTCTTGATTTTGTCGCTGAACATCAACACTTTAAAATCTGACGTATGCAAAATGACACCCTCAGCCCCTTATGTCCTCGTATTGGAATCACTCATGGTGATTTCAACGGCGTCGGTTACGAAGTCATCTTGAAGACTTTTGAAGATGCCCGAATCCTGACTTTGCTTACGCCTGTCTTATATGGACAATCGAAAGTGTTTTCTTATTATAAGAAGAATTTTGGGATAGCTGATTTCAGTTACTCCCTCACCCGTGATGCGCGTCAGGCCTGGAGCCAGAAGTTCAATATTCTGAACATCGTCGAGGATAAGCTGGATATCGATCCTGGGAAGGTTACCGATCTTGCAGGTCTTATGGCGGTCGTCTCTTTGGAGAAGGGTGTTGATGATTTGCGCAACGGCCATGTCGACGGCCTCGTGCTGGCTCCGGCAAATCCTTTGAATATGAAACGGGATCGTTATGCCTATGCCAACCAGCAGCAATATCTTGACGCCGCGTTTGGCGCCGCTTCTTCGATGTTGATATTGGTCTCCGACCGGGTGAAAATAGGCATGCTCACTTCGCATTTGCCATTGCGCGAAGCTCTTGAAGCCGTCACGACCGAACGGGTATTGCAAGGGGTAAGGGGTTTTGCCATGTCTCTGAAGAATGATTTTGGCATCACGGCTCCAAAAGTCGCCGTATTGGGCCTAAATCCTCACGCTGGCATGTCGGAAGCCTTCGGCAGGGAAGAAGTCTCGCTCATTGAGCCGGCGCTCCTGCAGGCGCGTAACGAGGATGTCTTTGCTTTCGGTCCCTTCGCCGCCGACACTTTCTTTGGCTCCGATGCTTGGCTGAAGTATGATGGCGTATTGGCTATGTATCACGATCAGGCCATGGTTCCGTTTCAGTTGCTTTCCGCTCAGGGCGGGGCATACTATTTTTCCGGTTTGCCAGCGGTTTGCACAGCTCCTGTCATGGAGTGCCAATATGATTTGGCGAATCAAAATGTCGCTAACCCTGATGCTTTCCGCAAGGCGCTTTATCTGGCATGTGACATCGTCAGACAAAGGACACGGTAAGCATTCCGTCTTACGGATGTGGATACGCTTGGCAATGCCGTTTGATGTATGCAGCAATGTGTATTTAGGAGATGCGGCAGGGAGTGTTCTCAGTATCAGACAAATTGCATTAAAAAAGGAGGTCGAAAGACCTCCTTTTTTAATGGTTATGTTAATCGGAATTATTTCACGACGAACTTCTGAGAAGCGGAACCTGCATTGATGAAGTAGACGCCGCTGTTCAGGTTGCTCACGTCGATGGTGTTGACGCCTTGATGGCCTCTCACCGTGCTGATGGTCTGACCGATCATATTGCTGATGACGATTTCTTCGTCTTGGTTCAGCGTAACGGACAAGCTGGAGGAGACAGGGTTAGGATACAGGCTGATCACCGTATTCTTGTCGATGTGGTTTTCTTCCATGCCGTCGTAGCCGAAGAGTTCGTTCAGGTCATAGGTAAGGCCTTGGTAGTAGTTGTCCGACGGATCAGGATCGTTTCCCAAGAGGTAGTTGTCGGTTCCACCGTCCATCTGGAGAGCGATCACCAGCTGGTTGTTGGTGATGGCAGCCTGAGGATAGACGCATTCCGTGTAGGTGTACAGGAAGGTGTTGGTGAGGTGTTTCATGGTAGTCCATGTCAAACCGCCATCATTTGATGCTGAAGTGAAGAGCTTGAAGTAAAAGTTTCCAAGGTCATCGGTATTGTTTTCGTCCATGGCAATCCAAACGGCAACCAGCAGGTCTTGGTCTGGAGTGGTCAGCAGGACAGGCATAGCGCTGATACCGCAGTTGTAGCCACCATGTAAGGTAAAGTCTTCAATATTGAACTCAGTGGCTTCGTAAGGATTTTCCCATTCGCCATCATCGCCTAATGTGGTAACATAACCTATGTATTCCGGCCACATTTCATGGGTGGCTTCTTTGAAGGCCCACCAACTACCATAGATGTCTTGGAAGAGATAAGCGGAGTCCATGATGAAGGGCTGTCCTTGTACAGGGGGCATCGGGTTGTTCGGGTCGAAACCGAATTCGAGGCCTTCGCCACGGTAAGGCATTTGGTCGTCCCAATAAGCCACACCACCGATGCCAGGATAATAGCTGGTGGAGGAAGCATCGCCAGTACCACCGCCAAATTCGTAGGCTACATGCAAATGGTTTTCGTTGTCATAAAAGGCTGACGTCCAGCGGGGATAAAGATAACCCATGCCTTCACCGTAGTCAACATCGATGCCGGGGTGGTGGTAATATTCTTGTCTTTCCCAGGTGTTGCCTTCGTCGTAACTGTTCAGAACGGCACCGTCGCCACGACGGGTGTTCACCACGATGCTCAGGCGGTCTTCACCGTTGTTTTCCATAAAGTAGGCGTCTTGTCCAGAACCATATTGAGGGCAGTATGCGCGGCCAAGGTATTCGATGGTCATGCCTTCTTCCCAGGTCTGGCCGCCGTCCATGGAACGAACATAGAAATAAGGATTCACTTGGTCGTCAATGGTTTGGTCAAGGGCCGTCACCAGGATGTGGATGTGCTTGTGGTCAGGACCGGTGCACATGACGCATGGGAAGTGGGCGTTGTAGGTGTCGTCAAGTTCGTAGATGGGGTCCAAGGTGTTAGGTGCCGGCAGGTTGTCTTTATCCTCGATGATAAACACGCCGCATTTGAGGGTGGCGGCGTTACGGGAGACAACGACAATGCCGTTTGAACCATAGCGGGCTGCACAGCCAAATCCGGTCTTTTCCTTTTCTATGGAACCGCCGGCTGTGGTCCACGAATCAGTGTTGGGATTGTAAATGGCGATGGCCGTGCCACGGTCCGCCATGGTTTCATCGCTGGCATAGGTGTAAGCGAAGCCCACGCAGCCATCGGGGAAGTTCATGGTAAGGTTACGGGCGGCTGTGTTGGTTTGCCAGTCGAAGTAAGTGTAGTCCAATTCGGAATCCGATTTGGTCATCGTAGGCGTGCTGCCAACGAAATCAAAGACCTCATCACCGATCAGCACTTGTTCTTGTACAGCTTTGAGATTGCTCTTGGAGAACTTGGATTGCATTTGCGAGTAACCGGCTGTGGCTACCAGCAAGACTAAGACTAAGGTAAATAACTTTTTCATTTTTACTGTGTTTGGTTGATAATATGTTAGTTAGATGTTTCTTAATCTATGGACATAGGTGTATGACCATTGGATAGCAAAGATACTATCTTTTTTCTCATTTGGTTGTTTTTTTAGTGTTTTTTTTTCTGAAAAATCAGGTTTTTGATTGTCTTGGTGCGTTTTGAAAAGAAAAGGCGGTTGGGTGATGCAGGGAAGTCCACGGGTTTGAAAGCGTTTTACCTGTCTTTTTTAAAGAAAAAAAGGAGGCCTTTCGACCTCCTTTTTTGTAGCTATAAAACGGTAGAATTATTTCACGATGAACTTTTGGGTCTTCCCGTCAGCATTGATGAAATAGATGCCGCTGTTCATGCCGGAGAGGTCGATGACGTTGCCGCCGATGTGACCTTCCACATTCTGAACCATCTGACCAGTGAGGTTGTAGATGGAGATATTGGCGTTACGGCTCAAAGTGACATTGAGTTGGTCGGTAGCGGGGTTGGGGAAGATGATCATATGAGTGGCCGTCTGAACCGGGTTTTCAGGAGTGTTCCAATCTTCAAAGAGTTCGCTGAGGTCGAAGGTCATACCTTGATACAGGCAGTCGGTCGGGTCATCTTCATCTTCTTGAACGTAAGTTCCAGTGGCATCGTCCATTTGGACCGCAACCACCAATGTGTTGCCAACGAGAGCAGCCTGAGGATAGACAAACTCAGAGAAGCTGTATACAAAATTAGCAGTCAATTGGATCTGATGTGACCAGCTTTGGCCGCCGTCGGGAGAGTAGCTAGCGAACATTTTGTAATAGAAGTTGCCAGCGCCATCCTGATTTTTTTCATCCATAGCAACCCAAACGGCTACCATGTCAATGCCATTATCGGCTATGCAAAGAACAGGCATGGCACAAGTGCCGCTGTTGTAAGCTCCGTGCAGGGTTTCGTCTTCGATAGCGAATTCAGTAATGTTTTCAAAGTCGTAGTTCGGTTGTCCGTTCTCGTCAAGAGCGGCAAGGAAGCCGAAATATTCAGGCCACATGTCGTGTGTAGCATTATTGCCGAAGGCCCACCAGGAAGCATAGATGTCACGGTAAACATAGGCTGAGTCCATGACGAAAGGCTGGCCGTTAACGGGAGGTACTGGGTTGTTGGGGTCGAAACCGAATTCGACGCCTTCACCCCGGTAAGGCATGTTTTCGCTCCAGTATGCAACACCACCTAAACCGGGATAATAGGTGCCTGAACCGGGATCGCCAGTTGAACCATTGAATTCGTATACTAAATTGAGACCATTGGCACCCCATTGTGCAGAGGTCCAACGAGGATACAAAAACGTACTGGGTTGATTGACTTTTGGGTTGGGATGTTTGTAGAACAGTTTTCTCTCCCAGGTTTCACCGTCATCGTAGCTGTAAAGGACCATGCCGTCGTTCCAAGCGCTGTTGATAACCAAAGCAAGGCAATTGTCTTCAGTGGTCTGCATGAAATAGTATTCATTGGTGCCCCAGTCGCTACCTTCTTCAATATAAGGAAGGACCATACTCTTGTCCCAGTTATGGCCGTCGGAAGAACGCCAATAATGGAAAGGAATGGAACTGTCGTCGTAGTTGCCGGCAAAGACGTGGATGATATCATGGTTTGGACCAGAGGTCATTACGGCAGGGTGTGTGTAGCTGGCGTTGTTGGTGTAAAGGGAAGCGGGGACGCTGTTGGGCGTGATGTTGTCCTTGTCTTCAACGATGTAAACACCGAGGTCTGTGTTGGTGTGTGCGGCTATGACAAGACCATTTTCACCATAACGAGCCATGCTGCCGAAACCGGTTCTTTCGTTCTCGATACGACCGCCTGAAGGAAGCCATTCGTCGTTCACGGCATCATAGGTGCCAACAGCAGTACCACGGTCACTAAAATTATCTGTGGATGCTGTGGTAAAAGCGAAACTCACTTTTCCATCGGGCCATTTGTAGGTCCAGGTTCTGGGACCTTGGTTGGACTGCCAGTCGTAGTAAGAATAGTCGAGTTCGCCATCGCTTTTGGTCATGTTGGGTTCGCTCTGAACGAAATTCAGGGTTTCCAATCCGGTTGATTTCTGCATGGTGGCAACTTTTTTCAGAGGGTCTTTTTGCGAGCTCTTCTGAACTTGCGAATAACCAGCAAGGGCTACCAGCAAGACTAAAGCTAAAGTAAATAACTTTTTCATTTTAATTGAGTTTGGTTAATAAATTAGTGTTGTTGTTTGTTGTGTTCGTGTTATAGGCCGTCTGTTCAAGACAAATGGCGAGTTGGAACGGCAAATATACTAATATTTTTCTTTTGCAACAATTTTTTTTCGATTTTTCCTCATGTTTTGTGAGGTTGTATCTGTTGAGTGCCTTAACGGTATTTCCGTTGTGCTTTTTTTTACATCACAAAAAAAGGAGGTCGAAAGGCCTCCTTTTTCGCTTGTATGGTAAATCGGAATTACTTCACAATGAACTTCTGGGTGTTTTCAAAACCGTTGGCCTTGACGGTGACGAAGTAGATGCCGCTGGTCAGGCTGGTGGTGTTGATGGCAGGACGGTTGATGCCGGTGCTGATGTTGACGTTCTGCTCCATGACCTTCTGACCCGTAATGTTGTACACGGCGATGTTGGCCAAGGAAGCTTGCGAAGCGTTGATTTCGACATTGAGCTGATCCTGGACGGGGTTAGGATAGACGCGCATGGAAGTCATCGGGTTGACGGCTTCGTTGTCTTCGAGGCCCCAGCCTTCCCAGTCGGGAACGACTTTGATAGCATAGAATTGGTTTTCGGTGAGTTGACCGTTGTTGCTGTTCGGATAATCGTCGCTTCTATCAAGGAATAGGCCTTGGAAGTCGTCTTCAAAGAAACCGGTCCAGAATTCGCCGTTGTAAGCCCTAGCAGCTGCAGTGGTGTAGAAGGTCTCAAAGATGGAGTGGATGAAACTTTCGCTGATGTTGATGGTGGAGCCGTATTCGTCGTACCATTCGCCAGAATAGTCCTTACCTACGACGTAAGCGCCTCTCAAAGCTATGCCGGTGAGGTCGGGGACTCTGGTCTCTGACCATGTGTTGAACATCATGACCACGTTACCTCTGTTGTCGACGGAAAGGGCAGGCTGTGTGGTGAGTCCGAAGCTTCTGTAGTGCCATGTGGCGCCAGTGACGTTTTCGTAGCCGATTTCACCGTCACCGTCTTCGTCGACGACGCCGGTGAAATGGAGGTGCTGATGGCCGTCGGCTTCTGCCAAGGCCATGACACGTTCGTCGTAAAGTGAGTAGCCGATGGTGTCGCCAAGTTCAGGGAAGAGAATGGCGTCCTGACTCCATTCGCCAACCAGCGGGATCTCGTGGCCTCCTTGTTCGTTGGTGTACTCGGAGTTCCAATAAACCACACCGAAGTTGTTGGCGGGCCAGTAAGTGTATTGGCTGTCGTTAGTAGCTTTCCAACGGAACAATGCGAAAGCGGCGTGAACGGTGCCGTTGTTATCGATGGCGATGCTGTGAGAGTTGTCGCTGGTAATGACAGGAGCAGTCATGCCTGTAGGATAGTCATTGAATTCATAAGCGTGGAAATCTTCCATCGGGAAGCGGGCAATGACTTGTCTTTCCCATGTTTCACCGTTGTCGTGGCTGATGAGGTAGAACACGTCATAGGTGTAGCCGGAGAACATGATGGCGACATCGTTTCCGTTGGAAGCCATCACATAATCGTCAGCACTGATTTGGTTTCTGTACATGCCTTCTTCAGTGTTGTCAATCAGTTCGGGTTCGACAGGGTCGCTCCATGTCTGGCCGCCGTCGGTGGAACGGGAGTAGTAAACGTGATTCAGATAGTGAGGGTCAGCTGATGTTCCAATGTTTTCTTGATAAGCCATGACGATGTGAACATACTCGTTGTTCGGACCGCTCACAACGATTCTTGGCCATGTGACTTCGGGGAAGTTGTGGACCAGCGTCCATTCACCTTCGCCCTTGGTGGGACGGTAATAGACATTAACGCCTGAGGCATGCGAAGCCATGATTTCGCCGTTGCCGATGGCAGCGATGGTGGGCCAGCCTGATTTCTCGGGTTCGATACGAGCAGAGGGCTCCTCGCCGAAGTTGTTACCGTCATAATAGTTGTAACCGGCACCACGATCAGGATAGCTGTTGAGGCCCGAGTAGTCCCAAGTGGCTACTGCGGAAACCGTTCCGTCAGGCCATGTGGTCATACGGTTACCGATGGCCGAGTTGGACTGTAAGTCGTAGTAGGTGGTCATGATCAGATACTCGTCAGGCAAGGACGCCTTGGTCATGTGCTCAGGCATCGCGAACTGCATGCCTTCTGCTTCAGAACCATCAAAGACTCGGTTTCTGTCAAAAGTCGCCGTTTGAGTGGCGTTTTTGTCCATTTTCAGGACGTGTTTTTGTGCAAAGCCAGTCATAGCGACGGCTAATGCTAAGGAAAGGAATAGAATTCTCTTCATGGTTTAAATGATTAAGTGTTGTTTTTTCAATGGTGTCATTAATTTTAGGGAGCAAAGATAGTATTATTATCATTATTGTTCCTCTACATTTCAAAAAAAACAGCAAATTATATGCCAAAGAATGCTTTATCGCACCATGACCTTATGGCTCTTTTTTTGAATACCGTTCGAAACAGCCACGATATAGATGCCTCTGTTCCAGCTGTTTGCATCGATAGTATAGGTGTCGAGACCCGTTACGCCAGAGAAGACCGTCTGCCCTAAAGTATTGTAAACTTGGACACTGCCTTTTGACAAGGTTTCAGATATCACGATCTGTTTGCTGTCGGGGCGATAGCGGATCTGCAACCCCGTTTCCTGTTCTCCAATCCCGTCAAAATTGTTAACCAGACGCACCGTCCAGGCCTGACTTTCTCCATGAGGTGTGGTGACGTTGATGATGGCAGGCTCGCTGAGGTCGAGGGGCTCTCCTGAATGATAGTCGGAACTGACTGCAAGGGGGAGGACGATGTCGGCATGGAATACAGCGGGCAGGCTGGATTCCATGACGTTAAAGACGATGGTCTTTTCGTCGTAATTGATTTCGCCAAAATAGTCTTGGCAAAGACCAGGGTTGGCTTCTTCGGTAAGGGTGAGGCTCGTGATGACGGGGTGCAGCTGAAGTATGGGAAGATAGCTGACGCGACCGAAGTCAATGCCCATATCGGTCTGGTCCCAGATCATGCTTTCTGCCACCACGGGATCGTTGCTGCCCCAGTAGTTGCCAATGGCGGTGTGGTCGCTCGGTCCGTTGTTGTAGAAGCCATATGCGAGCTCCTCCATGCCGTACATGGTGTTGACGTTGTCGTAGACGCAGTTGTAACCCCAGTCGTCCTCGGTACCCATGTCGATATGGCAAGGGTGCGAGAAGGCGGCCAGGACGCCCCAGAGGTTGTTGCGGACGATGTTGCGGCGTAAGGTGGCCTTGCAGGCGTCATCGACGCCGTAGATGGCGATGCCGCCTCCTCCGTTCAACGGGCTGGCAGCGGCGTTGTTGCACTCGATGACGTTGTCGGTGAGGAGGACGTCGAAATAAAAGCCTTGGTGCATGTATCCGTATCGGTTGTCGGCGATGTAGTTGTCGCTGATGCGAGCCTTGGTGGTGCCGCTCATGGTAAGGTCGAGGATGCCGATGCCGCCCGACAGGTTGTAACGGCCTCCGATGATGGAACAGCCTATGATCCGAATGCTGTCGTTGACGCTAGGGCCGAGGTTGATTTGGGCCATGTTGCTGTTGGAGGTGACGTTGTTGCGCAAATCACAGTAGAGAATCTGCGGCGAGCTGCTGCCGTTGCCAGCGGTGAGGATGGCTGGGCCTTCGTTGTTGAAGAACGAGCAGTGGCTGATGACAGGACTGGCATTGAAGCAGTCGAGAGCTCCCGACTGGCTCTGCATGTTGAAGTCGTGGAAACTGCAGTTCTCGAACGTGACTTCGCATTCGACGAGACTGAAACCGGCGCCACGAATGAATTCGATGCCTGAAAGGGTTCCGGTGGAATTGCTCTCAAAATTCAAATTGAAATGCTGTCCCGGATCGGCTTGCATAACAATGCCCGTCTCATGCTGGACGCAGTCGAAGCTGCCTTGTATGGTGATGGTCACAGCGTCATCGACATAAATGTACTGCTCGTCGATGTCGATGCTTAGACCGTCGGCGGGTGCGATGGTGATGTCCTGTACCACGCGGAAAGTATGGTCGTCAATCTTCTCGACGGCACCTCCCGATGCGAAGAACAGCTCGTTGAAAGTGAAATCGTTGCCCACATTAGGTGAGACCCACTGGGAATATGCAGGGCTGAATAAGATAAAGATCAATAAGAAAAGAAATGCTTTCTTCATGGTGTTGCTGTTATTTTATTGTGTTGCAAACATACGGGTTTTGTTGAAACAACGATGTCAATTCTTTTGATTTTTGGCGATGATTTCGCAGTTGTAATAAGGAGGCCCGTCGGGGTAGCGTTCGCCTTTGCTACCTTCGAAACAGATGCGGCCGTTCAAAAGGATGACAATGGCAAACGTAAAAGCCGTGGCCACAAAAAAAAGGAGGCCTTTCGACCTCCTTTTTCGCTTGTATGGTGAATCGAAATTACTTCACGATGAACTTCTGGGTGTTTTCAAAACCGTTGGCCTTGACGGTGACGAAGTAGATGCCGCTGGTCAGGCTGGTGGTGTTGATGGCAGGACGGTTGATGCCGGTGCTGATGTTGACGTTCTGCTCCATGACCTTCTGACCCGTGATGTTGTACACGGCGATGTTGGCCAAAGAAGCCTGAGAAGCGTTGATTTCGACATTGAGCTGATCCTGGACAGGGTTGGGATAGACGCGCATGGAGGTCATCGGGTTGACGGCTTCGTTGTCGTCGATGCCCCAGAATTCCATGTCGGGGGTGACTTTCACTGCATAGAAGAAGTTATCAGTGGTGGTGCCATTGTTGTACTCTGGATGATCTTCGCTTCTGTCGATAAAGAGACCGATGAATTCGTCAGCAGAATAGCCGAACCAGAAGGAGCCGTCTTTAGCGTATGGACATGCGGTGGTAGGATAGGCTTCATCATATAAGTGAACGAATTCTTCCGTCAGGTTGATGGCGTCGTCGAACCATATGCCGCTGTTGTCTCTGCAAGTGACATAGGCGTCTCTGTAATAGAATCCTTGGTCGCTGTTGACTCGGTTTTCTGATAAAACGCTGTAGATGATGGCCATATTGCCATTTTGGTCGATGGAGATGCCTGGACTATTGGCAATGCCATAGTTGGTATAGGCAATATGTCCTGACCAGTATTCGGTATAGTCAACAACACTGTCACCGTTTTGATCGGGCCAGCCGAAGAGATGGAGGTGTTCGTTGCCGTCCAGCTCTGCGAGGCGTTCCAGGCGCTCGTCATTCAAGGTGTTGCTGACGCCATCGGTGCCATTCAGCAGCCAGAAAGGATCTGCGGAGTCGACGGAAGATTTGCCGAAGCGTGGAATGCAATGTGTGCCTTCTTCGTTGACATACTCTGAGTTCCAATAGACAATAGCGTCAGTGTAGGGCCAATAAGATAAATAACCGAATCCGCTAGAAGGAGCAGGTGTCCAACGGGTCAAACCAAAAGCGACATGGACGGTGCCGCGATTGTCGATGGCAATGCTTTGTGAGTTGTCCATCGACCAAATGGTGTCGGTGTTTTCATCGATTTCTGTCTGGTACCAGTCTAAGCTATGCCCGTAAGGGAACTCGGCAACCACTTGTTTTTCCCAGGTCTCACCGTTATCATGAGAAATGAGATAGAACATCTCGTAAGAGATGCCGCCAAAAAGGATAGCGATGGTGTTGCCATTGGAAGCCAAGGCATAGTCGTCGGCGCCAATTTGATGGTGATAAAGGTCAAGTTCCAACTCAGGAAGGATGACGGGGTCGCTCCAAGTGAGACCGCCATCGGTGGACCGGGCATAATAGGTGTCGTAGATGGTGTTGTTGTTTTCATCTGCGTAATTCATATCAGCCACCAGGTGAATATACTGTCCGTTGCCTGAAGCACAGATTTTAGGCCAGGTCAAATCGGGGAAGTTGGTGATGAGCTGCCATTCGCCTTCGCCCTTGTTTTCGCGACGATAGACATTGACGCCGGTAGCATGCGAGGCCATGACTTCCGCATTGCCGGAAGCGCAGATGGTAGGCCAGCCAGACTTCATAGGCTCGACGCGTTGGGTGGGTTCTTCACCAAAACTGCTGCCGTCATAGTAGTTGTAACCGGCACCACGATCGGGCCAGCTTGTCATGTTTGAGTGGTCCCAGGTGTTGACAACAGCTACGGTGCCGTCGCCCCAAAGGGCAATACGGTTGCTGTAGCATCCATTGGTCTGCTTGTCGTAATTAGTGGTCATGGTGAGGTGCTCCTCATACTCATTGGTGTTATACTGAGCTCTTGGCACGGCATCTCCCTTTTCAAAGGATAGGCCTGGCAGGGGCTCTTGGTTAGGGTCGCTGATTTTGGTGATCACGCTCTGCTTGGCAATGTCACCTTTTTTCAGAGTCACTTTTTGTGCAAAACCCGTCGTTACAACGGCTATTGCGAGCAAAGAGAATAGAATTTTTTTCATTGTTGATTAGTTAGATTGATAATAAGATGAGTATTCAATTTATGATTGCAAAAATAACAAAAAAAATGAAAAGCATGTTTTTTTTGATTTGATGTTTCGATTTTTTCCCATGTTTTTTGAATTTTCTTTTTTGATGCTTTTCAGAATCAGAACGATTTATTTGTAGTTTTGCATTTATATTCACTTAATAAGACCTCTAAAATGAAAAGACTCGTTATTTTTTCTTTACTCCTTTTGCTTTTGGCTGCCTGTCAGACAGAAAAGAACTATGAACCTGTGGCAGATCCTGCTTCCTGTGTCGATCCTTTTATCGGTACAGGTGGCCATGGTCACACTTTCCCTGGCGCCACGGTGCCTTTCGGCATGGTGCAGTTCAGCCCCGACACCCGTATGAACGACTGGGACGGCTGCTCGGGTTATCATATCTCCGATAACACCATTCTCGGTTTCAGCACCACCCATCTCAGTGGTACGGGCTGCGCCGACCTGGGCGATTTTCGTTTTATGCCGATCGTGGGCGAGGTAAAACTTGACAAAGGGGATGAAGAAGACACCCGGTCAGGCTATCGCTCTGCTTTCAGCCACGAAAACGAACAGGCTAAGGCGGGTTATTATTCGGTCCTCTTGGATGACTATGCTGTTAAGGTCGAGCTCACTGCTGGCGACCGTACTGGCATGATGCGCTGCACGTTTCCGAAGTCGGATGCCTCCCATGTGTTTATCGATATGGTGGAAGGCGTCGACGACGAGTTTGTCTATACCTCTTCGCTCCAGGTGGAAGGCGAGAACGCTGTCAGCGGTTTCCGCCGCACCCAAGACTGGGCTCAGGACCAATACCTTTATTTCTATGCTGAATTCTCAAAGCCGTTTAAGAGCCATACCTTGTTTGTGAAGGGGAATCCTTCTCAAAATCTCTCCGCCGAGAGCGACCAGCTGAAGGCCGTTTTTGATTTCGATACCGAGGAAGGCGAACAGATTGTGATGCGCCTTGCCCTTTCGGCTGTCGATGTCGAGGGTGCCAAAAACAATCTTAATGCTGAATTAACGGAGGCAAACTTCGATTTCGATGCTATGCGGCAGAACGCCTATGACAAATGGCAGAAGGAACTGAACCGTTACGAGGTGGCTGGTGGTAAGGATTCTGACAATACGGTCTTCTATACCGCTTTATATCATACCTTAATCGCACCTAATCTCTATTCCGATGCCGACGGCCGTTACCGTGGCCACGATTTGCAGGTACATCAGTCGGAGAAACCTGTCTATACCGTCTTCTCCTTGTGGGACACCTTCCGCAGCCTGCATCCGCTCTTCAACCTGATGCAGCGCGAGCGCACCCTCGACTTCATCAATACCTTCATCGACAAGTATGAGAAGAACCCGCATCACATGTTGCCTATTTGGGAGCTTGCCGCCAACGAGACCTATTGCATGATCGGAAACCACGCTATCCCCGTCATTGCCGATGCTTATTTTGCCGGCATCCGTGACTTCGATACGGAGAAAGCCCTTGAAGCGATGGTGAACAGCGCTAACATGGATTTCCGCGGTATGGGAGCCTATCGCAAGTTCGGCTACATCCCGATCGATGTGGAAGGCGAAGCCGTCTCCAAGACCTTAGAGTATGCCTACGATGACTGGTGCATCGCCCGCATGGCGGAGGATATGGGCAAGACCGACATCGCTGAAGAGTTCTATAAGAGAGCACAAGCTTACAAAAATATCTATAACCCGGAGAACCAGTTCTTCCAAGGCCGTCGCAATGGCGGCTGGATGACGCCTTTCGATCCGGCACAAGTCAATTTCACCCTGACGGAAGCCAACTCTTACCAATATGGTTTCTTCGTCCCTCAGGATGTGAATGGACATATCGATTTGATGGGCGGACGCGACGCCTATGCCGCCAAACTGGATGGTCTTTTCAATGCCTCTACAGCACTTACGGGCCGTGAACAACCCGATATCACGGGCCTTATCGGTCAGTATGCCCATGGCAACGAGCCGAGTCACAACACCGTCTATATGTTCAACTTCGTCGGTGAGCCCGCCAAGACGCAACACTATGTGAAGCAGGTCATGGACGACTTCTATACGGACCGTCCTGACGGTTATGCAGGCAACGAAGACTGCGGACAGATGTCGGCCTGGGGCGTGTTTTCCGCGCTGGGATTCTATCCTGCCACGCCGGCTTCGGGTTACTTTGTGCTGGGCATCCCGCGTTTTCCACAAGCCAGCTTGAAACTTGAAAACGGCAATACCTTTGAAGTCGTTGCAAAGCATCTGAGCGACCAAAACTGCTATGTGAAGTCCGTGAAACTGAACGGCAGGCCTTTAAGCCGAAGCTTCATTTACTTTGACGAGGTGTTGGCGGGTGGCAAGCTGGAGTTCACCATGACGGCCAAACCCGATTCGAAGTGGGCTACGCAGCCGGAAGACTGCCCCGTGGTGCGCATCCCTGGCGAGAGCATCGTCGTGGTGCCTACCATCAACGCCAACTCCGACACTTTCTTTGACAGCATCATGGTGAGCATGAGCCATCCTCTAGAGGGCACGAAGATCTACTATACCGTTGACGGCACGCAACCTAACGAAAACAGCCTGCTCTACGAACAGCCTATCTGTTTGAAGGAGTCGACCGACATCATCGCCGCCGCCCTTCAGGATGGCCGATGGAGCAAAGCCATCGAGATGCATTACTATCTCATCGACGCCGGCCGTTCCGTGAAACTCGAAAACAAGTATAACGAGCAATATGAAGCAGGAGGTCTTAAGGCCTTGATCGACCACAAGCGTGGTGGTGAAAACTTCCGAACAGGCTCGTGGCAAGGCTATTACGGTGTCGACCTCGTCGCCACCGTCGACTTGGGTGTTCCGAAGCGCATCAACCGATTGGCTGGCAGTTTCCTGCAGGAGATATACTCTTGGATTTGGATGCCCACCGAGGTAGCGTATTTCATCAGCGACGATGGCCGTAATTTCCGTAGCGTGGGCAAGGTGAAGAACGAGGTGCCTGTGGATGCCGACGGTGCTTTTGTCCAAGAGATGGAGGTGAGGCCGCGCACCGAGGCGCGTTATGTGAAGATGGTGGCAAAGACCATTGGCACCTGTCCTGAAGGCCATGTAGGCGCTGGGCAGAAAGCCTGGATCTTCTGCGACGAACTGATTATTGAATAACAAACATAATTAATTGACATACAAAATGAAAAATGCAATTGTGATTTTAGCTGGCGGCGGTCCGGCACCTGGAATCAACACGGTAATCAGTACTGTGGCAAAGACCTTCCTCAAGGACGGTTATCGCGTACTCGGCCTCAACGAAGGCTACAAGAACCTGTTCAAACCCAACCCCGATGTGGTCGAGATGGACTTCCTCTATGCCGATGCCATCCTCAAGCAGGGCGGCTCGGCCTTGAAGATGAGCCGTTACAAACCGAAGAACGAAGAGTTCAACACCGAGTTCTTCGTGAAGAACAACATCAAGTTGCTTGTCACCATTGGCGGCGACGACACTGCTTCTACGGCCAACCGCATCTCGAAGTTCTTGGCCAACAGTGGTTTCCCCATCCAGAATATCCACGTTCCAAAGACCATCGACAACGACCTGCCGTTGCCTGAAGGCAGCCCGACCTTTGGCTACTATTCCGCCAAGGATGCCGCTGTGCATTTGGTGCAGACCATCTATGAAGATGCCCGCACCAGCGGCAACTGGTTCGTGGTCTCTGCCATGGGCCGTGAGGCGGGACACCTCGCCTTCGGCATGACTTCGGCCTGCCACTGCCCGATGGTGATCATCCCCGAGATGTTTAACAAGGCAGAGGTGACCTTCGATGCCATTATCAAGCTGGTAGTCAGTTCTATAGTAAAACGCAAGCTCTTAGGTGTCAACTATGGCGTAGTCATCATCAGCGAGGGTGTGTTCCACTTCATGTCAGACGAAGAAATCGAGAAGTCGGGTGTGGCCTTCACATACGACGAACATGGTCATCCTGAACTCGGCAATGTCAGTAAGGCGCACATCTTCAACCTGCTGCTACAGCAACGGCTGAAGCTGCTTGGCCTTAACGTCAAGAGCCGCCCGGTCGAAATCGGGTATGGCATCCGTTGCGTGGAGCCTAATGGCTACGACTTGACCTATTGTTCTTTGCTCGGTTATGGCGTGAAGAAACTTTTCGACAAAGGCGTAAGCGGCGCTATGGTCACGACCAATCCTAAGGGAGAAATCCTGCCGCTATATCTGAAGGATGTGGAGGATGAGAACGGCAAGATCAAGCCGCGTCTGGTGAATCTGAATGGTCCTAAGGCCGAGTTGATTTTCAACGAAGGACTGCAGTATGTCGGTCCTGCCGACTACGAAGCCGCAAAGGCCTATCTGCCGAATCCTGAAGAATACGACTTCAAGAAGATCTTGAAATGGTAAGGCTTTAGGCTGGAAATGAGACGAGGCTGATTTGAATCAGCCTCGTTTTTTTATAGATACAGATCTCCTTTCGCTACAATTCTGCTTGGGCCACCCACCCAGATGTCACATTGTTTATCAATGACTTCTAAGGTGGTGGCAATCTTTGATGGCCGTTTCATGGCTTCGCCTTGCAGGAAGGTGCATCGTGCGGGAGAGGTGATGAGATGATTGTGGTAAAGGTAATACGTCAGCGCGGCATTGGCAGTGCCAGTGGCCGATTCTTCATCGACGCCATAGGCTGGGGCAAAGTCGCGGACATGGGCCGTGATGTCGTCGTCGGTCAAAGCGAAAGCGTGAACACTGACGGTTTGCGTTTCTTCGCTTAACCGACTCAATGCGGCCATGTCGGGACTGAGGTTCTGCAAAGTCTCCACATCGGCTATGGGCAGCATGATGTCGGGTAAACCGGTGCTGACGATTTGTATGGGCAAAGCCGGCTTTTCTTTCAAACCCATGAGACGGCAGAGACGTTCCGTCATTTTGCCTTCAATAGTCCCTACAATCTGTGGAGTAGCCATTTGCATCATCACGTTTTGCCCACTGACGGCGTTGAGAGGACCTGATAAGGTCCGAATCAGGCGGTTCTGCCCTTCGGCGACGATGCCTTTATGATATAGCACACCGAAAGTGGCGATGGTGGCATGGCCGCAAAGCGGCACCTCGTGGACAGGCGTGAAATAACGGATGCTGAAAGAACCGTCTTCATTTTGTCTTACGAAAGCCGTTTCTGAATAACGGAATTCTGCCGCGATGCGACGCATGGCCTCTGCATCAGGGAAGTCGGAACGGCCCAACAATACCACGCTGGCAGGGTTGCCGCCAAACAGTTGGTCGGTGAAGGCATCGACGATATAATACTCCATCGTTTTTGATTTTGCAGGCAAAGATATGAAAAAAGCGGCCGGAGCCGCTTTTAGGAAAGATTTCTTAGTCTATTTTTATTTTAGTACATTGACCTTGCGGACGACAAACCCGTTTTCGGTCTTGATGCTGAGGATGTATATGCCCGATTCGAAGCGGCTCAAGTCGAGGACGGAGTTGCCTTCAACTTCCGTCTCCATGAGTTTTTGGCCCACGAGGTTGCTGACGTTGATGCGCATCGCGCCTTGGCCTTCGATGTTGAGCAGACCGTTGGTCGGGTTGGGATAGACATTGATGCTTTCATCAGTATTCTCTTCGATATCGGTGATCCAGAACCCCACATCCCTCCATTCCGATTCGCATTGCTCTTCTCCACGAATATAAACGCAGTTGACAGAGTAGTAGACGAATTCGCTTTGAATCAAATCGTATGTATTGTCGAAGTACTCGTAGCTATTGTTGCCATCGTAAGGGATTTCAGCGACGAGTACCTCGTCCTTGTAAGCTCCTGTTGAGCGAAGCACTTTGAAGTGATGCAGGTTGGCTGTGATGTCGGGGCGATTCCATGAGATATAGGCACCATACTCTTCGTCATCATGCCATTGGTATTCGCCTTCAAGGTTTTTAACAGGATAGCAGGCCAGCGGAACTTCCTCGCAGTTGTTCTCGTAGGTCATGAAGATGCCGTCTTCAAGTTCGCTGCTGGTGAAAAGTTCGTTGCCAGCATAGTCTAGGACGGAAAACGAGCATTCAAAGTCGGTGTCGTGCTCTTCGTAGGCATGATACCAGCCGTGGTTCCATATGAAGTTGAGGTTGCCGCGCAGCAAAGGAAGGTCAACAACCAAGTCTGAGCCCTCGGTCATCGTAACGATGGCGATGCGTTGTCCGCTCTCGGAGGTCACGCTGATGGCGGCGCCTTTCCAGCCGTTGCCACCCTCGTCGTGGAGTTGGAAGACGACATTGCATTTCTCGCCGACGAGCACGCTGCGGTAGGTGGTGCGGCTGATGCCGGCTTCGTTGGTCACGTAAATGGCGTATTCGTAGAGACCGGGTTCAAGACCATTGTCTTGGTATTCCATGTCGGCACCCACTTGGGCATCGGTCAGTTCGGCGATGACTTCACCGTTGCGGCGGATAGTCACCGAGGTGATGCTGGTGAGTTCGTTGCCGTTGAGGTCGAGCGTGGGGTTGGTCCAGCTGAGGCGGACACCGTTGAAGTCGGCGTTTTCGAGCACGGCCATATTAGCCACGCTGTCGGGGCGCGAGTAATAGGTGTCGTTGGCAGGGATGATGTGGCCGGTGAAGCCCACCATCGTGTTGAAGTGGTAGCGGGTGGTGTTGGCGGCGCCGATGGGGCACCAGGCGTTGTCGCGACCGCTCCAGCCCCAGTTGTAGTGGAAGTAGTCGTTCTCGTCGTAGCCGTCAACCACGTAGGCGTGACCACCTTGAAAATCGTCATCTTGACCGCTGTAGTAGAGCGGAAGGCCTTCGTCCAAGCCGCCGTCCTTTAGCATCTGGGCCCACTCTTCGTTGGTGTAACCCATGCCCGGCCACCAGCCACCGTAGTTGGTGATGTGGTCGTCGCAGGTGTAGCGGAAATAGTTGCGCAAGGCGTCGGGCACATCTTCGGAGTAGGCGCCGCTGCCGTCGCCGCTGTATTGCATGTCGACGGCGATGCCGCAGTGGTGCAGGAATTGGGCGATGTAGTAGTAGTCGTCTTCGGTGCTGGTCGAGTCGAGCACGTTGGGCATCAGCTCAAAGTGGTACTCGGTCTCACCGAAGTTGGCGGTTTGTTGGGCATAGCCTTGAGGGTTGTAGGTGTGCGAACCGGTGCCTGTGGCAGGCCAATCCCAGAACTTCATCACCTGTCCCATGGCGGTGGCTACGCAGCCGGCGTAGACGTGGCCGCCGCTGCCCGTGGTGTCTTCAGGGCATTGGCTGTTCCAAGGGAAGTTTTGGTTCCAGAGGGTTTGGCAAAGTTGGTCGACCACGGCGCGTGTCTGTCCGCTGCGGCTGAGGCTGCCTTTTTCGCTTACCTGTTTCCATTCAGCCACGATGTCGGGCGTGGCGCTGATGTTGTGCTCGCGCATGTATTGGATCTCTTGGCGGAAGCCGTCGAGGGTGAATTGGAAGCCTTCAGCCACGTCGTTGGGGTTGTATTTGCCCGTGGTAGAGTAGGCAAGGATGGGCTTCACGCGGTCGTCGCCGGCCACGATGACGAAGCCTTCGCCGTTACTGACGTTGAACACGTAGTAATCGGTACCGCCACGTTGCATGTCGATGGCCGTTGCCACCAGGTTGAGCTGCACGTCAGCATTACGCTGGGCGACAGCAGTGGTGCTCAAGAATTTGGCACCCAGTCTTTGTGCCTTCTGTTGGTCGACGGGGCCGGCCATGAGGCTGCCGAGGGCAGCGAGGAGGCAAAGGGTCAAAGTTAGTTTTTTCATATTTAATGTGTTTTGTTATTGATTCTGAAGCGGCAAAGATAATTCCTTTATTTTAATTAGGTGCAACAACGGGAGAAAAATAACATAAAAAAGGATTCCTTTCGGAATCCTTAGTGTTGATACATGATGTTGAAGGTTATTTAAACCATTCCGTCAGGTGATTCTTGGCATAGAGATAATAGACGATAAGTCCGATCCAGCTTGTCAACAAAAGGACAATAATGGAAATGACTTTTGCTCCTGTAGAGAGGTTCATCTTAAGGATCTCAAGCACGGCTTTGATACAGAGAATAATGCCGATAATGTAAATGATAGTTCCAATCATGATATTATTATTAAAGAGTTTGTGTTTCCTCAAGGAAAGTTAAAGCATGCTTCCCGCTGTAAGGGTTATAAGGGAGCCAATGATGGCGATAACGGCAAAGGCTAGAATGATGAGGGTATAGATGCCCGTGAATTTCCAATAAGACTTGTTGTTTTTCAGGAATTGGACCATCTGTTCGTTGTCGTTGTCTTTTACTGCTTTTTTACCAGCCTTGGCGGCACGGAAAATATAAACCATAGGGATGGTCATGATAATGCCGATGATGATGTAGACAATGCCGAACATGGAACCGAATGTGCCAGGGAAATTCGCAGTCAAGTCTTCGGGCAATAAGGAAGAGCCACCGATGATAAAGGTGATTCCCAATATGAAAATAAACAAGATGCTGATGAGCATAATGAAACCGAAGAACAACAACCATTTTCTGGTCTCATTGACATAGGCCTTGGCTTCTTCAAGCAGTTTGATTTGATTTTCTTCCATGATGATTAGTTTTGAGTTAATAACTAGATTTTTTAGACGTGACAAAAATAGTGTTTTTATTGAAATATCAAATAGTTAGCGAAAAAATCAGTCAGCTTTCAGTTTTTTATACCTGAAACGTTTGGGCTCGACATTGCCGAGTCGTTTCAGCTTGTTCTCCTCGTATTCCGAGTAGCTGCCTTCGAAGAAGTAAACTTGTGAGTTGCCTTCAAAGGCGAGGATATGGGTGGCCACACGGTCAAGGAACCAGCGGTCGTGGCTGATGATGACGGCGCATCCGGCGAAGTTTTCCAAGCCTTCTTCCAAGGCGCGCAACGTGTTGACGTCGATGTCGTTGGTGGGCTCGTCGAGGAGAAGGACGTTGGCTTCCTGTTTCAAGGTCAGGGCCAGGTGCATGCGGTTGCGTTCACCGCCCGACAGCACGCCCGCCTTCTTCTGCTGGTCGTTGCCGCCAAAGTTGAAACGGCTGACGTAGGCACGCGAGTTCATGCTACGCTTGCCTAACTGAATCAGTTCGTTGCCGCCACTGATGACCTCCCAGACGGTCTTCTCGGGGTCGATGTCGGCGTGCTGCTGGTCGACATAGCCGATCTTCACGGTCTCACCGACTTCGAAGGTGCCTGAATCGGGCTTTTCCAGACCCATGATGAGTCGGAACAACGTGGTTTTGCCCGCTCCGTTCGGACCGATGACGCCGACGATGCCACCCTGAGGCAGGCTGAAGTTCAGGTTCTCGAACAGCAATTTGTCACCATAGGCTTTTGTGACGTCGTGTGCTTCGATGACTTTTGTGCCCAAGCGTTGGCCGTTGGGGATGTAGATTTCGAGTTTTTCTTCTTTCTCTTTCACATCCTCGTTGAGCATCTTCTCATACGACTCCAAACGGGCTTTGCCTTTGGCATGACGGGCTTTGGGTGCCATACGCACCCATTCCAGCTCGCGCTCCAGGGTCTTGCGGCGCTTGCTCTCGGTCTTTTCCTCTATGGCCATGCGAGTGGTCTTTTGGTCAAGCCAGGAGGAGTAGTTTCCTTTCCAAGGGATGCCTTCGCCACGGTCGAGTTCGAGAATCCAGCCGGCCACGTGGTCAAGGAAGTAACGGTCATGGGTGACGGCGATGACCGTGCCTTTGTATTGCTGTAGATGGCTCTCGAGCCATTGGATGGACTCGGCGTCGAGGTGGTTGGTGGGCTCGTCAAGAAGCAGGATGTCGGGTTCTTGCAGGAGCAGACGGCAAAGGGCTACACGGCGTCGTTCACCCCCTGAGAGGTTTTTCACTGGGGTGTCGCTCTCGGGACAGTTGAGAGCGTCCATGGCACGCTCCAGTTTGCTGTCAAGCTCCCAGGCATCATGCTGTTCTATGAGTTCGGTGAGTTCGCCTTGACGCTCGATCAGCTTGTCGAAATCGGCGTCAGGTTCAGCGAATTTGTTGTTGATTTCTTCATATTCCTTGAGGAGGTTGACCACATCCTGTACGCCCTCTTCTACCACTTCTTTGACGGTCTTGTTGTCGTCGAGGTGCGGCTCCTGGTCAAGCATGCCTATGGAATAGCCAGGCGAGAAGACCACCTCGCCGTTATAGGATTTTTCTTTGCCGGCTATGATGCGGAGCAAGGTGGATTTTCCTGCTCCATTCAGACCGATGATGCCTATTTTGGCTCCATAGAAGAAAGAGAGATAAATGTCTTTCAGGATTTGTCTTGAAGGCGGGATGATTTTACTTACGCCTACCATCGAGAAGATGATTTTTTTATCGTCGGGTTGTGCCATATTAAGTGCTTGTTTTATTGGTGGTTTATTGTTGTCATATTTAAGAAATCTTCTGGCTGGGAGTTAATGATCGTGTCGGATAAGGTGCAGAGTGTCAGATCGGTGTTTTGGGCCAAGGGCTTTAGCCTTTGGAGGACATCCTGATGCGCGTCGAACGCTTCAGCAAAAACCTCGTTTTCAATAATGATATAGTCGAAGTCAAAATGGAGTGAAGTGCGTAAAAGGTTGTCCTTGTCTTGCATTACGGAAAATCCCTTCCGATGCATCTGTATGAGAGGGCCGTTTTGGGGATAGCCGAGAAGGACCAGTATTTTGGCATCTTTGGCGACTCCGGCGTGGTCAAGGAATGAATCCGATCCTTTGAAATGCTGGTAGCAAATGAGAGAACGGTCGCCATTCCAACGCCGTTGTTGCTGTAGGTGCTGTGTCTCAGTAATCATGGGCCATGTAAGCCCGGCCAAAACGAGACAAGCCGAAGCTGCAACAGCCCAATGTCTTATTTTAGGAAGACCGCCCAAAGCCAACGCGAACAGGAGCAATATGGGCAGGAACAGACTGTCGATGAAGTAGTAGTCATGGTCGCTGAACTGTCGCATCATGGCTACACAGAAGAGAAGACAACCGAAGGTATAAATGCCCCAGAACCACCATAACGAGAGATGTGACGGAGCGTTTGTGTTCTCCTTTTTCTTGGTTTTTAGGAAGATCTGCCAAAGGGCGGAGAAGATGATGACGGCTAAAATGACGTAATGCTGCAGCTTTAGTAGATATTGGAAAGCCCATTTTTCGCGAACGTCTTGGAACACTTCGTTCACGTCGTCGAGATTACGTGGCGGCAATAGTTCGTTAAGGAATAGTGACCCATATCGGGCTCTTAGATGCGAATTCCATGCATAGTAGGCGGCATAAAGGAATATGGCAATGGCGACACTGGCAATTTTGTCACGTAATGTGCTTTCTTTTTTAATGATCCGAATCGCTTCAAAGAGGATAAAGGCAACGAAGACAATGGCGAAAGTGGTGCGTATGAGCATGGCCAAAGTGAATAGGCCGACGCTAAGGTGAAAAAAGACTTTTTTCTGGTGTTTATAGTATTTCAGGTAGGTCCAGAGACCGGCGGTGGCTACGGAGAATGCAGGTATGCCAGGAAGAAATCCTGCAGCGTAATAGACATAGACAGGGGCTGTCATGGCAATGGCTACTACCGAGAGGGATTTGACCCAGTCGTCAGTGATGAGCAGGCAGGCCTTATATAGGAACACCATGCCGGCAAGGCTGATGACGAGCGTCCACAACCGAAACACCCAAGGCGATGTGGTGCCAAAGAGTCGCATGAAAAGTGCGACAATGTATTCGTGGATGGGAAAGTCGGTAGCGGTGATGCTGTTATCTGAAGCTTCCTGCCACCACGAAGGGAACTGCTTGTTGAGGAGCATAGACTGGGGATGGAAGAAGTCGAAGCCGTTGTCGAGATAGCCTAAGGAAATGGCATACCAGTCGGATTGTGCCCAGGCGTGAATGTAAGTGGGGAATTCGTTCAAATAGCGATAATGGAAGATCGAGCCGACCAATACGATGAAAAGCACAGCGACGATCCAGCCTTTACGGTTGTCATTATCGTAATCGCGAATTTTCATTTTTTTGGAGCATAAATGGATGTTGCCAGTACTTTGCGCATCGCTTCTTCCATCTTCTCCGTGGCTTTGCTCCAGTCGTAGACGCGGTTGGTGAAGTCGAATCCTGCCCGTGCGATTTGCTCGGCTTTCTCCTTGTCGGTGAGCAGGGTGATGATGTGCCGGGCCAGCTCTTCGGCGTCGTGGCCTATGAGTATTTCTTTCCCGGTTTCTGCACCCAGGGCGCTGTTGGCCAGGGGCGTGGTGATGCAGGGCAAGCCCATCGACATGGCCTCAAGCAGTTTGTTCTGCAACCCGGTTCCAATGCGCATCGGAGCGATGAAGACACGGCTTTGCGCATAAGCGTCACGGATGTCATCAAGCCATCCGCTGACGATGATGTTGTCATCAGCCGCTTTCTTGACATCAGGATGAGGGGTGGCGCCGGCGATGTAGAGCTTGACCTCGGGCAAAGTCTTCTTTACGATGGGAAGAATCTCGTTGACCAAATAGCCCACGGCGCTGACGTTGGGCGCATAACTCATATTACCCGTGAAGACGAGATCGTATTTCTTTTCCTGCTGTTGAGGCTTGAAGAAGTCATGGTCAACGCCATTGGGGATCACCAGGATCTCGTTCTTTTTAGGATGCGGAATCAGTTGGCGGTCCGTGTCGCTGATGATGGTTTTCACGTCGAAATCGTCGAAGATGGCGGCTTCGTAACGCTTCAGCCTTCTGTACTCCATGTTGTATATCGGTCGTGTGATGGGTGAGGCAATGTCGGCACGGCGTTTCATGCCCATGGAGAAGACGTCTTGGTAGTCAATCGTCTTGGGCATGTCGAGGTGCCTGATGTATTCGGCTACACGCAGCAGCTGCCCAAAGAGCATGTCGGGCTGATGCTTGCTGATTTGCTCCCGAACTTGTTTGGCCGCTTTCCGATTGTAGAAATAGCCGCATTGGAAGGGCAAGCCCTTGAATAACGCCCGAGCAAGACCCAACACGATCTGGGGCTTCGTGATCTTGATGAAGCGGATGGAGACGCAATAGGGCTGCAAGGCTCGGAAGGCATCCTCTTCGCTGACCTTGGGGTTGTCGTTTAAAGCGCAAAGGACAATCTCGTTGTTTTTGGCCAGCTGTTTGATCTGGTTAAAGGCACGCAGTTTGTCGCCTTTTTCAAGCGGATAGGGGATGCGGGGTAGGAGTACGAAAGTCTTCATCACGGATAAAATTGGCTTACAAAGATAGCGTTTTTTGTCGTCGATGCTGCTTGCGTAAAGTGAAAGAATGAATGATAACGGTGTATTACCTGAGTGTTAGTTAGATAAAGGTGACCTTGCTGTTGGGTCTGATTTGCTCGTAAAACAGCAGCAAGCGGTCGATGATCTTGCCGTTGTCGTAGGTCTCTTCCACAAGTCTGCGGGCAGCCTTGCCTATCTCAACGGCGAGTTGCGGGTTCTCGTCGATACGGCGGATGGCCTCCACCATCTTGGCTTTGTTCTCTGCGATGATGATGTTGACGTCTTCTTCATACTGTATGCCTTCGGCACCGACTTGCGTGGTGATGACAGTCTTGCCTAAGGCCATCGATTCAATAATCTTGATGCGGATGCCGCTGCCCGAGAGCAAGGGGACGATGGCCACGTCGTGGTTGGCGACGAACTCCATGGCGTTGGGCACTTCGCCGATCACATCGATATGCTTATTATGCAGGTTGGTGAGCCATTCCGGCATGTTGCGTCCCGCCAGATGGAAAACGAAATCCGGGACTTTTGCGACGGTGTCGGGCAACACGTTTTCAACGAACCATCGGATGCCTTCCTCGTTAGGCATCCAGTTCATGGAACCGATATGATAGAACTGCGGTTTGCCTTCAATCTCATAGCTAGGTGTGAAGTCGTTGGGATAAATGCCAAATGGGACGTCGATAACAGGTTTGGAACAGTATTTCCTGAAGAAGGCGGCATCTTTAGGCGTAATGGCGACAATGCCGTCCATTTTCTCTAAGGCGTTGAGCTCATAGTTTTTGAGGGTCTTGGCCAGATGATGGATGTACAACCTCTTAAAAAATCCGCTCTCTTTGGCTATCCGTTCCCAGATCTTGTGCTCGACGTTATGGGCGCGCAATACGACCAAAGCCTTTGAATGCTTTCGTATCGTCTCTACATAAGGCGCCATGTAAAGCATCTCGAGTTGGACGACATCGTAGTCGTCGGCTTTCAACACCTCTGTCAGACGCTTCTCAAAGTCTTTCGAGATGAAACGGAGCACATGGTACGACTTGCTGGAGAAGAGGTTGAGAAAAGCTTGGAAGGGCTTGATCTTTAGCTCGACATTGATGAGTTCTAGGCCGGTTTTCTGTTTGTATTCGTCAGGGATGTCGGTCTCGTTGACGCCATATTTCTCATCGTTGACAGCCAGCACCTTTATCTGGTGGCCTGCCTTGAGCAAGCCTGTGATGATGCTGTTCATGGCCATGGGCCCGCCTTCGGTGGCGGGATAGGGCGGTTTGTTGCAAAGTAGAAGTATCTTCATGTTGTGCTTGTATTAGCCTCTGTCGAGGGTTGAGCGTGTTCTTTTCGTTTGAATAGTTTCTGAAATGCCTTTTTCCAGCTTTCTCCGTCAAGAAGGGCGGAGTCGGTAGTGGCCTTGAAGGTGAGGAAGAGTCCGATAGGCAAGAGCAGGAGAGATGACAACCATACGCCAAGGAACATATTCAGGTTGCCATAAACGGCCATGCGCTCCGCGACGGTGCTGACGATGTAATAGAAGACGAAGAATAGCACGGATATCACCACGGGGAATCCCAGGCCGCCTTTTCGGATGATGGTGCCCAAAGGCGCACCGATGAAGAAGAAGATCAGGCATGCGATGCTGAGCGTGAATTTCTTATGATATTCCTTTTTGTGTTTCTTGATGTTTTCGGTCTGCGACTTGAAGTCGGTTTTGTTGAAGCTGACGTTCTCTTTGGCGTTTTTGGCGCTTCCCACCGCCATGTCGATGATGGTGGCGTAATCGTCTGGACTGAAATTGGCGGAGAGCGGCCAGCGTAAGGGCTTGCTGAGGGCGACAGAGTCGGTGGTACGCGCTTCTACCTCATTTTGTTGCCCGATGTTGGCATGGTTGCTGAGACGTCTGGTGAAGTTTTCCGTGAACATCTCCTGTCGCTTGTCATACCGGCTGTTCAGTGAGTCGAGCGAGGCACTCAGCTGCCGGATGTTCATCATGCCTTGGTAGGACTTGAACAGGTCTTCGCTGGAACGGGTCATGTCGAAATCCTTCAGGCTGAACTTGATTTGTTCTTGCTTGAACGACATCCTTTCGAAAGGCCTTTTCTGTTTAAAGTCCTCATCGGTGGTGATGTCGTTGTAGTTGTAGCCGTTATAAAGGGTGAAGATGATGTTGCGCTGGTTGGGGCTGAGTTCCATCTTGCCAGAGTCGGCCGTCATGATGCGGGTGTTGCCTGCACGGTCGGTATGGTCGTATATCTTGACTCCATAAATGCGGCTGCCGTCTTCTCCTTTTTTCTCCACGTATATGACGTAGTTCTCTAAGTCGCGGTAATATACCCCTTCCTTGATGTCGAAAGCCAGCTTTTGTTTTCGTACGTCAAAAAGCAGGGTGTGCGCTTTGAGTGTGGCCACCGGAATGACGCTGTTTGAAAAGATAAATGCCAGTCCGCTGAGGAGGACGGAGAATATGACCAAAGGCCTCATGACGGTCCATATGGAGATGCCGGAGGCTTTCATGGCTACCAATTCGTAATGTTCGCCAAAGTCACCGAAACACATCAGCGAAGCGAGAAGCAAGGCTAACGGCAAAGCCATAGGCACAAAGGTGATGCCCATGTAGAAAAACAGCTCTCCCATGATGCCGAGGTCGAGGCCTTTCCCAACGAACTCATCCACGTATTTCCACAAGAATTGCATGAGCAGGATGAAGATCACGATGAAAAACGTGAACAGGAAAGTGCCCAGGAACGACTTGGTGATGTATCGGTAGAGTTTCTTCACGCCTTGCGATTGAATGTGCAAATGTAGGAATTTTCCTTTAGTTGTAACTTTTTCTGACCTCGTACGTTAAAGGAGTGTTTTTCAGAAATTACAAACTTAAAATACAAACGAATGAAAAAGTCATTTATTACAACGGCGCTCTTTATTTTGCCTCTTCTGATGGGCATGGCGCAAGCGCAAGAAGTGTCGAATGCGGGACATAATCGCATCAACACTGTTAATGTATTGTCTACTGGAGACGTTTGTTTCGTTCAAGGCGATGAATTTGCCGTCAACTACCAAGACAGAAGCGAAGGTCTCGCCACGAATTTTACTCTGAATGATTCGGTCGTCAGCCTTTATGGCTCCGAAGATTATGAAATCGTTGTTCCGAATTTGGAATACCTTAAAGTCGCTGGCTCTGGCGATGTGGTCTCGAATGGCGTGTTGCAAGGCGAAGACCTGGCGATATCATGCACAGGCACAGGCGATTTGGTGTTGGACCTCGATTATGACAATCTCTTTATTTGGCAGGATGGCGCTGGGGATATGGTATTGAAGGGTTCTTGCAATGCCCTTATGGCTACCATTAACGGGACGGGAGATCTGAATTTGAAAGGACTGTCGAAGTCAGGAGTGATTCTGCATGCTATGGGCAGTGGCGATGTCAATGCCGGCGATGTGGATGACATGATGTTGTATTTTGCTCAGGGCAGTGGTGATGTCAATGCATCTAAAAACAAATCCAAGGAAATGGGAGAAATGATCAGATTCTCCAATGAAGACGGACAGTGGCATTTCAACGGACAGGAACATTTCTCACCGAAAGTGATGGATCAGCCCACGGTCGCTTTCCTTGCCCGTGAGTCGAAACGTGAATGGAGAAAGGTTGGCAAAGGCGATAGGAAAGGACCGGATTGGAACGGGCTGGCCGACCGTATGGCCGAGCTGAGCGAAAACTTGGGGAATCTCGTCGGTTCTGCCGATTGGGAGACCTTCGAACGTGACATGGAAGAATGGGGTAGAAGCATGGAAGAATGGGGCGCCGAGATGGAAGAATGGGGCGCCGAGTTTGAAGAACAAATGAATAATACCATTAGAAAGGATGGCGGATATGAAAAGGGGGATAGCGAACGCTTCGAGCAGGAACATCCTCAGCCACAGCCTCCTCATCAGCCCTCCCATAGATCTAAACGAGTGCATAAGAGCCTTCTCCTCGACCCCAATTGGAATGGCTTTGATGCAGGTCTGAATATGCTCGTCGATCCCTCAGAGATGGATATCTATACCGGAGTGAATGATCTGATGGAATTGCGCCCGTTGCGCAGCTGGTATTTCGGCTTCAATATTGCTGATGTCGGCATCGCCTTCGACTACAAACACACGGCCGGTCTTTTCACCGGAATCGGTCTGGGCTGGAACAACTATAGTTGGAAGAATTACATCCAAATGACAGTAGATGGCAATAATCTGGTGAACACCTTGGTCCCCGTAGAGCCAGGATGGGAAGTGAAAAAGAGCAAACTTGGCGTACTGTATCTCCAGGCTCCTTTGATGTTCGAAGTGCGTCCTTACAGAAGCATGTTTATCGACCTCGGCGTGACAGGAGGCCTCCGTTTGGCAGCATGGAACAAGATCAAATATGAAAACGGCCATAAGGAAAAAGTCTACGACAAATACACGCTCAATCTCTTTAAGGTGGATGCCTCATTGCGTATGGGCGGCAGCGACTGGGGCTTCTTCGTCAACTACGCGTTGACGCCTGCCTTCAGAGATGCTGATGCACAGAAGGCCCATCCGCTGAGCGTTGGATTCAGCCTGGTGTTCTAAACAGTAACATCGAAAAACTAAACGTCACTTTTTGTATATATTCAGAGAAAGGCCTGCTTCGGCAGGCCTTTTTTGCGCCTTCCTTTCAGAAATGCTTTTCTTTTTACCCCAAATGCAACCCCGTTTTATGAACAAAAATGCCTATTGTCAAATATGGAACGCGTTGTAATGGAATATTGTAACATCATTATAATCAATACTTTATCTTTGCAATGTTTTGTATTGCAATGTGAATAGGTCTTTGGGTGTGTTTTTTGTATATTTTTGCATTGTTTTTTAAAAGAAAACACGCGGAACCATTTAAGTATTGAATTTATTAACCTAATGAGATCCTGATGAAAAAGAAGTTTCTGTTTCATGTTTTCATTTTGACCTTGTTTATTAATCTCTTGCAGATTTCTTCTGTGAGCGCCCAACAAGGGAAAAGCCGCAACTTTACCGTGAGTGGCTATGTCACTGATGGCAAGAGCTCCGAGACCATGATCAACGCATCCGTGTACGATGCCAACACCATGAAGGGCTCGGTGACGAACAATTTCGGCTATTATACCTTACGCCTCGGTGAGGGTCCTGTCAACCTGAAGGCGTCGTATGTGGGCTATGTCCCTTTTGAGGCCAGCTTTAACCTGCATGCCGATACGGTAATCAACATCAAACTCACTTCTTCGGTGATGTTGGACGAGGTGGTGGTGGTAGGTCAGGCTATCGAGAACAATGTGACGAGCACACGCATGAGCGCCGTCGAAATCCCCGTGATGCAGATGAAGAAGATTCCGGCTCTTTTCGGTGAGACGGACGTCATCAAGACCCTGCAGCTGCTTCCTGGCGTGCAGTCGGGCACGGAGGGTTCGGCAGGCATGTATGTGCGTGGCGGCGGTCCTGATGAAAACCTGATTCTGCTCGACGGCGTGCCGTTGTATAACGTGAACCACGCCATGGGTTTCTTCTCGGCCTTCAATGCCGATGCCATCAAGAACGTCACTTTATATAAAGGTAACTTCCCGGCGCGTTTCGGAGGCCGCCTTTCTTCCGTCGTCGATGTCAGCATGAAGGATGGCGACATGTATGAGTACCACGGCAATGCCAGCATTGGCCTGATTGCAGCCAAGGTGAATGTGGAAGGCCCCATCGTGAAAGACAAGACTTCTTTCAACCTCTCGTTCCGCCGCACTTATTATGACCTGTTTACGGCGCCTATCGTCAGTTTCATTGCAAAAAGAGAAAGCAATGATGAAGCCAAAGCCTGGGCAGGCTATTATTTCTATGACTTCAACCTGAAGCTGAACCATAAGTTCTCCGATAAAGACCGTCTCTTCTTCAGCCTTTATTCTGGCGACGACAAGGTGTATGCCCGAATCTCAGAAACGTCCGATCACAGTTATGAAACCAATGATGGAGAAGACTGGTATCAAGTGCAAACAAGATACGAGCAGCAGATTAAGATCAACTGGAAGTGGGGCAACCGAATCGCTGCTTTGCGCTGGAACCATATCGTATCGCCCAAGCTGTTCATGAATGTCACGGCGAGCCATTCCCGTTACCGCCATCTTATTGACGCTACTATTTCGGGTGAGGAAACACGAACGGTAAATGGTCAGTCGAATGCTTCAAAAATGGCTTATTCGTTGGGTTTGAATTCGGGCATCTTCGATTATTGTCTAAGGTCGGATTTTGATTACAAACCCCACGAGAATCACGATATCAAGTTTGGTGCAGCTATGACTTATCATAGCTATGAACCCAGTTCTACGGCGATTCATATGAACGACATCGAAAGCGGATACGGCGTCCAGATGGATACCATCATCGGTGACGCAAAGCTTCGGGCTTTGGAGACAGACCTCTACGCCGAAGACAACTGGAACATCAACAATTTCTTTAAGATGAACCTGGGTCTGCACTATGCCACGTTCACTGTAGAAGACAAGACCTACCACTCCATACAGCCTCGTGCCAGCTTGCGTGTCTTGGCCGACGAGAACCTCTCGTTCAAGGCAGGGTACGCCTATATGAGCCAGTATGTCCATCTCCTCTCAAGCAACACCATCAGCCTGCCCACAGACCTTTGGGTGCCGGTCACCGATAAGATCCTGCCCATGAATGCGCACCAGATGGCGGTCGGCGCCTTCTACGACTGGAAGGACTTTGAGTTTTCTCTTGAAGGATATTACAAGATGATGGACAACGTCTTGGAATACAAGGACGGCGCCTCTTTCTTCAGCCTCGAGACCGCCGAATGGCAAAACAAAGTGGTGATGGGCGAGGGCCATTCCTATGGTGTGGAGTTCCTCGTGCGCCGTAATGTGGGCAAGACGACGGGCTGGATCGGCTATACCTGGTCGAAGACAGAACGCCTCTTCAACCGTCCCGGACAGGAACTGAACTTCGGCGAGCCTTTCCCCGCCAAATATGACCGCCGTCACGACCTGAATATCGTCGTCATGCATCAGTTCAGCGACCGTTTTGATATGAGCGGCACCTGGGTCTATAGCACCGGCAACTGCGCCACGCTGGCCTATCAGAATTACTATGGTCTGCCAAACAATTACGGGAATTTTCCCCAACTGGGCTATGTCACCTATCGCAATAATTACCGTTTCAACAGCTACCAGCGTCTCGACATCGCCTTTAACTGGCACAAGCAGAAGAAACACGGCGAACGCACCTGGACCCTGAGCGTCTACAACGTCCTGTGCCATAACAATCCTTTCCTCGTCTATGTCGATTCCGACTATGTCTACGATCCTGTGACAGAGGAATACGAATATGCTGACCAGAAACTCAAGCAGGTCTGCATCTTCCCCATTATTCCCACTTTCAGTTATTCGTTTAAATTCTAAGAGCCATGTCAGCCAATCATTCGATCATGAAAACAATAGAAATCTCTATAATAGCCTTTTTGATGTCGCTTACGTTTGCCTCATGCATCAAGGATATCGAGTTCTCGGGCGAACAAACCGAGAGCAAACTGGTGATGATCGGTTTGCAGTATGTTGGGGGGACACCCCAGCTGTTGGTGCATCACAGCCTGTTCTTCTTGGACGATTCAGACGATATCAAGGTAAACGGCTTGCAGGTAAAACTCTTTGTCAATGACGAGTTTGTCGAGGATTTGACGGTAGTCGATACCGTTTTGACATCAGGTGATTTCGAATTTGAGAAGTCAACGCTTGCGGGTCGTGCCGCTGATGCTTATGGACTGTCTATGAACTATTGTTCTGGCGAGTATGTGTTTCAGGCAGGCGATAGAATCCGTTTTGAAGCCACCAGCGACGATTACGACGCCGTGACCGCCGAGATCGTGATGCCCGTCAGCCCCGTTATTCACAGCTTTGATACGGTTAAACTGGAGAATATCCATCGTATGCCTCCTTATGATCCCGAGAATCCGGTTCTCTATCCCGATGTGGATGAAGAAGGCAACCCCTGTATGATTTATTACTTCTATGATGATTCTTCCTATGGCTCGGTCCCGGTTTATGTCTATCCTGGCGACATATCAGATGCCACCATTGTCTTCCAGCTGGAAATCGATGACCCTTCGGGAGTCACCTGTTACGATTTGAAGACGGATGACGATCTGTTGTGGTTCGCTTCCAACGATCCCGTCTTCCTGTTCGAGATGGAAAGCGGCTATATCAGCGTATTTGAAGGGGAATCCGGCTATTCTTCCAGTCAGGATCACAATGTGTTTAATGACCGCCTTTTCGATGGCGATATTTATAAATTAGGCTTTTCTTACGATTGGTCCAGATCTAAGTTAGAGGAAGAGCAGGTCTTTACGGTCAATCTGTATCAGGTTGACGATAACTTTTACCAATATCGGCGTACGAGCTCGACCTATGTCTCCAATCTCGACATCGGTGTCATGACCTATCTCATCGCTGAGCCGTCGCAGATATACTCCAATGTAAAAGGAGGCATCGGCATCGTGGGTGGCGTCAGCTTGCCCGCGACAGCTTCTGTGATTCTTGACCTGAAATGATTAAAAAAGAAAAAACTATGCAAGACTTCTTTAATAATGCAGATCTCGCCATCACCGTCAGCGATAAGAATGGTGAAGTGCTTTACCAGAACGAAAGCTCCATCACGGTAAACGGCGACGTGCGTGGCCAAAACATGATGGGTTGCCACAACGAGCGCTCGCAACAGATGATCCGCCACATGGTGGAACATGCCGCTTCGCACACCTACACTATCTCGAAAAAAGGCAAGAAGAAACTGATTCATCAGACGCCGTGGTTCGAAGACGACGAAAAGAAAACCGTCGGCGGACTGATTGAGTTCTCCATCATCCTGCCGGATGAGATGCCCCATTACGATAGGGGATGATAGATGGGAGTTAGGAGTTATTATCCATCAGCAATCAGCTAATAGTTGACGGCTAATGGCTAATAGCTAACAACTGACAGTGCCATTTTCACCAGACATGACATTAAAAAAACCGAGAGGAAACTAACGTTTCCCCTCGGCCCGCTTGCATTGACGTATTAGGCGGGATTATTTCGTTACCAGATTGTAGGTATCCTGTGCGATGACGAACTCTTCGTCGGTAGGATAAACGACTACGGTTACCTTTGAATCAGGCGTAGAGATGACGGCTGCTTCGCCGATGGTCTCCTTGTTGATCTGGTGATCGAGGACGATGCCGAGACCTTCCATGTTCTCGAGAATGGCCTCACGCATGAACCAGGCGTTTTCGCCGATGCCGCCCGTCATCACGATGAGGTCGGCGCCGTTCATCACGGCCATGTATCCGCCGATATATTTCTTCACACGGTGGGCAAACATGTTGTAGGCATAGGTGCAGCGTTCGTCCCCGTTGACAAGACCTTCACGCACGTCGCGCATGTCCTGCTTGCCACCCGTGATGCCTACAAGGCCTGATTTCTTGTTCACTAATGTGTTCATCTCCTTGGTGTTGTAGCCTTCCTTGTCCATGATGTACATGAAAGCGCCTAGGTCGAGGTCGCCGGTGCGGCTGCCCATCACGAGGCCTTCGACAGGGGTGAAGCCCATAGAGGTCTCCACCGATTTGGCATGGTCGACAGCAGCAATGGAAGCGCCGCTGCCCAAGTGACAGGTGACGATCTTGATGTCGTTCCAGTTCTTGCCTAGGTAAGCGGCGGCCTTTTCGGCGACGAACTTATGGCTGGTGCCGTGGAAGCCGTAACGGCGCACACGGTATTTCTCATAATACTCGTAAGGCACGGCATAGAGGTAAGCCTCAGGCGGCATGGTGGAGTGGAAGGAGGTGTCGAATACGGCCACCATCGGAATGCCCGGCAAGACCTCTTCCATGGCGTGGATGCCTTGCAGGCTGCCAGGGTTGTGCAGAGGAGCCAGGTCGCAGAGTGACTCGATGCCTTCGATGACCTTTTTGTCGATGCGGACGCTCTTCGGGAAGAGTTCGCCGCCATGGGCCACACGGTGACCGACGGCGTTGATTTCCTTCAGGTCCTTGATGACACCCATCTCTGGGTCGACCAAAGCCTTCAGCACGAGCTTGATGCCTTCCGTATGGTTCGGGATAGGCAGCTGCTCGTAGTATTTCTGACCATTGTATTTATGTGTGAATTCACCCATCTCCAGGCCGATGCGTTCAAGCAGTCCTTTCGCCAGCAGGCGCGATGAATCGGCGTTTTCCATCTCCAAGAGCTGGTATTTAATGGAAGAACTGCCACAGTTTAAGACCAATATTTTCATAAGTTGTTCAGTTGTTCAGTTGTACACTATACGTTTTCAGTTTTTCTGTGCAATGGCTTGGTTGCAGGTGATGGCGACGAGTTTGTAGACGTCGTCGATGGAGCAGCCGCGGCTCAGGTCGTTGCAAGGTTTGGCAAGGCCTTGGAGCACGGGGCCTACGGCCTCGGCACCGGCCAGACGCTGTACGAGCTTGTAAGCGATGTTGCCCACTTCGAGACGCGGAAACACAAGGGTGTTGGCTTTGCCTGCCACAGTGCTGCCTGGAGCCTTGCTGGAGCCTACCGAAGGCACGATGGCGGCATCGGCTTGCAGTTCGCCGTCGAGGAGCAGGTCGGGACGACGCTCCTGGGCGATACGGGTGGCCTCGATGATCTTGTCGACGTCTTCATGCTTGGCAGAGCCCTTGGTGGAGAAGCTCAGGATGGCAGTGACGGGGTCGATTTTAGCGATGTTCTTGGCGGTATCGGCGGTGCAGATGGCGATTTCAGCAAGTTGCTCTGCTGTCGGCACAGGAGTGACGGCGCAGTCGGCGAAGACCATCTTGCCATCAGTGCCATAAGGACAATCTTTAGGCAGGAACATGATGAAAGCACCCGAGACGCAGGTCACACCAGGCACGGTCTTGATGATCTGTAGGGCAGGACGAAGCATGTCGCCCGTCGTGCTGCGGGCACCGCTCACCAGACCGTCAGCTTCACCGGCTTTGACCAGCAGAATGCCGAGATACATGAAGTTCTCTGCCAGGTCGGAGGCCTGCTCGGGCGTCATGCCTTTGGCTTTACGAAGATCGTATAGCAGGTCGGCGTATTTTTGTTTGTCAGGGTTGTTCTTCGGGTCGATGATACGGGCCTTGTCGATGTGTTTCAGACCGAATTCGGCCACCATATCCTTGATTTTCTGAGCGGGACCGATCAGGATGATGTCGGCAATGCCGTCAGCAATGATTTGGTCGGCGGCTTTCAGCGTACGCGGCTCATCGCCTTCAGGAAGCACAATGCGTTGTCTGTTGGCTTGTGCATTCTTGATGATTTCTTGAATGATATCCATATTGATGTGTTTATTTGTGTATAAAATCGAATTGCTAAAATAGAGAGTGCAAATTTAGGAAGATATTTAGGTTTCTCAAAGCGTTTTCGTTTTTATTTTATGTGTATTTTTGCAAGCGAAATTCACTGCGCTATGCCTAATATCTTATCCGACAGTCTCATCGACCGCGCCGCTCTTTTGGGCGATTCGATTGCTTGCGATAGCGTAGGAGGAAATTTCGTCACCTCAGGTTTTGACGGCATCATCAACCCTGTTCCTCTTTTGACACATGATGTGCTGATGGGGTGGAATCTCATCATTCTGGGTCTGGTCTTGCTGTTGATTGTCTTGAACAAGCAGCTTTATCCCCGTCAGTTCAGACAGGCTCTGACAGTGCCGGGCGGTGTGGCGCACACCAATCAGTTGCTGAGAGAATGGTCCCCCTTAAAGAGTTTCTTGGGCATTGCCTTTTTCATCGCCTATGTCGTTGTCATGGCTTTGTTTGTGCAGAAAGCTTGCGTAGTGCTGTCTCGCGACGTAATCCAATATAATGATTTTAGGGTGTTCGGCGTCATCCTTGGAATCGTGGCTGCATGGGTCATTTTGCGTTTGGTCATTTTGTTTATTATGAATTGGCTTTTCCAAACCAGAGATGCTGCCGACAGACAAGTGACGGTACAACTTTCTGTTTCTTTACTGTGCCTTCTGCTTATCCAACCTGTTCTATGGCTGATACTCTATTATCCATATTCCGCTTTTGTTTGGACGGGATTGGGAATCATAGGATTAGCCGCATTAATGAGACTGATTCTGGAAATAATTGAAACTAGAGTTTCGACAAAATTACCTGTGTTTTACATTTTTTTGTATTTTTGCGCCCTTGAAATCATACCAGGTGTTTTTCTCTTGACAGCAGGGCTTCGATATTTCGCTCATGGCTCTGTTTTCTAGGGAGAGTGAAGGTTTGGTATTGTTGGAGAAGTACAATTAACGACTATAAAAAAGCTACTTGAACGAATGAAAATCAAGAATATTCTGATTTCACAACCTCAACCTACTGAGATTGCCAAGACGCCTTATGGCGAAATGATGAAAAAATACGGCGTCAATTTTACATTCGAGAAATTCATTAAGATGGCTGACGTCAGCGCCAGCGAGCTGCGTCAAGATCATATCAAACTTCCGGAATATACTGCTGTTATCTTGACAGGACGTAATGCCGTTGACCATTTCTTCCGTGTAGCGAAGGAGATGCGTTACAATGTGCCTGAAACATTGAAATATTTCTGTATCAACGAGTCGACTGCTCTTTATCTTCAACGTTATGTGCAGTATAGAAAACGTAAGATTTTCTTTGGCAATCAGACTTTGCCCGATTTGATCGAGATCATGAAGAAGCATAAGGACGAAAAATATCTGTATTGCTGCTCTGATATCAGTTCCGACAATTCCGTTGCCATGCTGACAGAAGCCAACCTCAACTTTACAAAAGCGGTGATTTTCCGTACGGTTTCTGTCGATCTGAAAGACGTCATCAAGATTGGGGATTATGATATGTTGGTCTTTTTCAGTCCTGCTGGTATCCATTCTCTTAAAGAGAACTTCCCTGATTACGTTCAAGGCGAAACGGCCATTGGCGGATTTGGCGAATCTACCTGTCGGGCGATAACGGATGCTGGTTTTGAGTTGAATTTCCATGCGCCAACCGAAACAGCCCCGTCGATGACGATGGCTATTGAAGAGTTTATCAGCGCAGAGAATAAAAAGAACCGTAAAAAATAGTCCTTTTTTCGGCAAAAAACCTTACTTTTGCCATTTCAACAGCTTGATTATGGCAAGTATGGAAGATTTTCCAAAATACGAACATCTTTGCAAAGAAAGTGAAGTCGAATTCCTTTTTAAAAAAGGGGTCGGCTTTTCTTATTATCCATACCGTGTCATTTACCTTTTTCGTCCCGTTCATGACCAGAAGCCTACGTGCCGCATGTTGGTGTCGGTGTCGAAGAAGCGGTTTCATCACGCCATCAAGCGGAACCGCGTCAAGCGGTTGGTGCGTGAGGCATGGCGGAAAAACAAAAGCAGCCTTCAGGAGATATGTGATCGGCATAATATATCGCTTGACGTGGCGTTAATTTATAATGCCACGGTGGTACATTCTTATGCCGAAGTGTTCAACAAGACCCGAAAGGCCGTCAAAGAAATTGCGAAGAGACATGAATTCAAGAAAGATATGGCATCGGATTAAAAGGCTGCCGACGAACTTCCTGATTTTCTTGATCAGGGTGTATCAGGCGACGCTTTCACCTTATATCGGGAAGTCGTGTCGCTATACGCCCACCTGCTCCAATTACGGCATCGAGGCACTGCAGAAATATGGCGCTGTCAAAGGTGGCTGGCTGACGATTAAACGGGTCCTTTCGTGTAACCCATGGGGCGGAAGCGGCTATGACCCTGTTCCTTAAATGAACCATGAAAACGATCAAATAAAATGAAATATAGAATTCTAACTCTAGTCTTGTTGCTGGCCTTGCCTTTCGGCTTGTTGGCCCAAGAGAAACAGAATAATTTCGAGATTGCAAAAAGTCTCGATATCTACAATAGTCTTTTAAAGGAACTGAACTTGAATTATGTCGATGAGATCAATCCGGCGGAACTGAACGAGTCGGCTATCGATGCCATGCTGCAAGGCTTGGACCCTTATACGGTCTTTATTCCTGAGTCAGAGATCGAAAACGCCCGTTTTATCACGACGGGCGAATACGGCGGCATTGGAGCGTTGATTCAATATGATGGCGAGTATACGCGCATCTCTGAACCTTATTTCGGCTGGCCAGCTCAAAAAGCAGGCCTGGTAGCAGGCGACGTTATCCTTTCGGTGAATGGCATCGACACGCACAACAAAAACACCGCCGAAGTGAGCGAGTTGCTGAAGGGTCAGCCCGGTACTGAGGTGAAACTGACGATTAAGCGTTATGGGGAGGAGAAGCCTATTGAGAAGGTTTTAAAACGCGAGAAGGTCAAGATTGACAACATTCCTTATTATACCGTCTTCGATAATGGCATCGGCTATCTTATTCTTACCGGTTTTACCCGTGATGTGGCGGCAGAACTGAAGGAAAAACTTGTGGAGATGAAGGAGAAACACGAGTTGAAAGGTTTCGTCCTCGATTTGCGTGGCAATGGCGGCGGTCTGATGAACGAAGCCGTCGATATTGTCAATTTGTTTATTCCTAAAGGCAAACCTGTCGTTTCGATGCGCGGTAAGGCTGCCAACGCTAACAGTGTGCATCCAACACTTCACGAATCTTTTGATGAGCAGTTGCCGCTGGCTGTTCTTGTCAACGGCTCTTCTGCCTCAGCAAGCGAGATCGTGGCTGGCGCCATTCAGGATTATGACCGTGGCGTCATCATAGGCGAACGCACTTTTGGGAAGGGGCTCGTGCAAAACATACTTCCACTTAGCTATAACACGCAAATGAAGGTTACGGTGGCCAAATATTATATCCCCAGTGGCCGCTGTATTCAGGAGATCGACTATTCCCATAAGAAGGACAGCACTCAACACAAGCAGGATACGCTAGGGAAGGCGTTTTCGACACTAGGCGGCCGTACTGTTTACGAAGGTCACGGCATAATGCCCGATGTTGCAGTAAAACGCGATATGTATGCTACAGTTACCAGTTACTTGTATGGGAAGAACTACATCTTCGATTATGCCAATAAGTTCTGCCACGAACATAAGACTATCGCTCCCGCCGAGTCTTTCAAAATCGACGATGCCATCTATATGGATTTTGTCAAATTCGTGAAAGACAAAGCGTTTTCTTATACCACTGAAAGCGAGAAGCAATTGGAGCTGCTTAAGAAAGCGGCGAAGGAGGAAGGCTATTATGACCAGATCGAAGCCCAAATCAAGGCTTTGGAGACGACACTCGCTGCCGATAAGGCAAACGATTTGGAAAAGAACCGCAAGGATGTCGAAGAACTGCTTCGCTCTGAGATTGTGGGACGATATTATTATCAGCAGGGAAGAATAATCGCTGGAATCCAAAACGACCCTGACTTAAAACGTGCAACGGAGATTTTATTGAATACAAACGGGAAAAACGAATACAAACAACTGTTAAAGCCTGCCTCGGGCAAATAACAAACAGCATTTATGACTGAGAAAGTCCAGCTAAAGAATCTCACACGACAAGCCTATTTCATCGGTTTGGTCCTGACAGCCGTTGGTCTGACGCTTTCACCTTTCCTGATGGGCATGTCGCAGTTTTGGCTGGCAGCGGTATGGATTGCCGACGGCATTGTCAATAAGGATTTCAGTGCAAAATGGCATGCTTTTTCTCGTAATAAGACCGCCGTTCTTCTTGTTTCGCTGTATCTTTTGCATGTGGTCGGACTCGTTTACACCTCCGATTTTTCCTATGCTTTCAAGGATCTGCGTGTCAAATTGCCCTTGTTGGTGCTGCCTTTTGTCATGTCGTCGATGCCAGCTCTTAACCGCAAGCAGGGCGATGGGCTCATCAAGCTGTATGTACTCTCCGTGTTTGTGGCTACATGGTTTAGTTTTGCCGCGTATCTGAAACATGATTATGAAGATGTGCGGGAGATCTCCCGTTTCATCAGCCATATCCGGTTCTGTCTGCAAATCGTTTTCTGTGTCTTCATTTTAGGCTATTACCTTTATACTGAACGTCAGAAGTCAAAGTGGATGCTAGTCGTCTATGTCATGCTGATGCTCTGGTTCTGTTATCAGGTCTATATCTTTGAAACGCTGTCCGGATATGTCGTTCTGGCAGCGGCGTTGATGGTTTCCATCGTTTATGCGTTTTTGCGTTGGAAGAATGGTGCGGGTTGGCGTATCGGTATTGTCGTCCTGGCGTTGACGGCCTTGGTTCTGGGAAGCATGGTGGTTTATCGTATGGCGAAACCTATGATGACAATTGAAACGGTTGATTTCGACAAACTGGAAAAGAAGACAGCATTAGGAAATGATTATTGGCACGACACGATATACAATCATGTCGAGGACGGACGTTATGTCGGATTGTATTACTGCCGGAAGGAACTGCAAGAGACCTGGCCGAAGCGCAGCGGTCTGGCATGGAGCGACAAGACAGCCAACGGGGAGGACCTTGAATCGACATTGGCGCGTTATCTGACTTCAAAAGGCTTGCGAAAGGATGCAGAAGGCGTAATGGCGCTCACCGATGAGGATGTCAGAAACATAGAACAAGGTGTGGCCAATTATAACAATTGGTTGCAACCAGGTCTGCGTGCCAGGTTGTCTTCTACGATATTCGAATACAACGTCTATCGTCGTTTCAATAATCCTAACGGAGGCTCTCTCTCACAGCGTATTGAATACACGCGTGCTTCTTTGTATCTGATCAGGAAACACTGGCTCTTTGGCGTGGGGACTGGCGATGTGCCCAACGCTTTCCGCCAAGCGTATGAGGAGCTCCGTTCGCCATTGAAAGAGGAATTTCGCCACAAAGCCCACAATCAGTATCTGTCCATTACGGTTGGCTTTGGTGTTGTCGGGCTGGCGCTGTTTCTCGTCGTGTTGTTCTATCCTTATTTGTCAGCGAAGAGAAATCGCCATTATCTTTACACGATTTTCCTTTGCATCCTGGTGCTTTCCATGTTTCCGGAAGACACGATTGAGACGCAGGCGGGTGCCATGTTTTATGCTTTCTTCAGTGCGTTGTTCCTGCTTGGCCTCAAACGGGAGGACTCTTCGAGTTTTGAAAAAGACCCTCAAAAAATAAAAATATGAAAAAGGAACAGTTTATTTGCCCTTATGTGGTGTATGACGGTGTTGAAGAGCTTGACGCTCAGGATGCCGAACTGATGCGAGTGGCTCACGAGGCAGCGAAGACGGCTTACGCTCCATACTCGAAGTTCAACGTGGGTGCCGCAGTTCGTCTGGCAAATGGTGTCATAATGCGAGGCAGCAATATCGAGAACGCAGCCTATCCGAGCGGCCTCTGTGCAGAGCGCACAGTCCTGTTTGCCGCCATGTCACAGTATCCGGGAGTTGCTGTCGAAGCCCTCGCTGTCACTGCTTTTTCACGTTCAAAGACTATTGCGGAACCTGTAGCGCCCTGCGGGGCATGCCGTCAGGTGATGGTGGAAGTGGAGCAGGTCTCCAAACGGCCTCTTCGCGTGATATGTCAAGGTGAAGTCGGACCCGTCATGGTGTTTGATGGTGTCGAGTCGCTGATGCCGTTTATCTTCCTTGATAAGTTTTTGAGCTGACTTAGGCAAAGGTAAACAGGAGGTTGCCAAAGAAGTTCCACAAGGTGGAAACACCGACGGCAAAGACTTTGCTGAGGTAGAAGTTCCACTTTAGTTTCCCATTGAGGAGATACACGGTTAGCGTGTCTAACCCTAATCCTACTAATGAAATGATGAAATATTTGGCGTATTCTGTACCGATTTGAGGGTTGGTGCTTTCAAAAGTCCAGATGCGGTTCAGGATATAGTTGGTGGTGGCGGCGAAAACAAATCCCAGGATGTTGCTCAGGTATTTGTTGAGTTTCAGCCATTCTTTACAGACATAGGTGATGCCAAAGTTGACGAAAACGCCAGATAAACCCACAACGCCGAATTTCAAGAATTTAAACAGAAACGCTCTTGACAATTCTATTTTCATTAATATCGCTTTCATCTAAACCTGACGATTTTTGTGGCAAAGGTAGTCGGATTTTGGAAAATATGGCCTACTTTTGCACAAAATTTCGATTATGACGGATGTCAGAGCCATTTCCATTGAGGAATACGACTATCCTTTGCCAGAGGAACGCATTGCCAAATATCCGCTCCCTGAGCGTGATGCCTCTAAATTGTTGGTGCTAAAGGAGGATGAGATTCAGGCTTCGCAATTCAGGCATATCGGAGCATACCTTCCTAACAACGCCTTGTTGGTCTTCAATGAGACAAAGGTCATCCGTGCCCGGTTGCAGTTCAGGAAACCGACAGGTGCGCATGTTGAGGTGTTTTGTCTGGAGCCGGATAATGATTATCAAGTCGCTTTTAGTTCTTCGTCACCAGTACGTTGGAAGTGTTTGGTGGGAAATGCAAAACGTTGGCATGAAGGTCTGCTTTCCATGACGTTGCTCGTGGGGGACGAGGAGGTCGTACTAAATGCAAATCGCATCGCCCAGAATGACCAGTATTCGGAAATCGAGTTTTCGTGGACGCCGTCACATTTGCCATTTGCTTCCGTTTTGGAAGCGGCTGGCGAGATCCCGTTGCCGCCTTACCTGCATCGGGATGCGGAACCTGATGACCGCGACCGTTATCAGACGGTTTTTGCCCGCTACGACGGTTCTGTAGCAGCCCCTACGGCTGGATTGCATTTTACGAAGCCGCTTCTTGAAAGCCTTCGCTCTCAAGGTTTCTCTTTCGATGAAGTTACGCTACATGTGGGGGCTGGCACTTTCCGACCGGTTGCAACAGAGACTATCGGAGAACACGCCATGCATTCGGAGACTATCATTGTCCGTAAATCGACGATCGAGAACTTGATGAGCCATATCGGGAAGGATATCATTCCTGTTGGGACTACCAGTACCCGTACGTTGGAAAGCCTGTATTGGATTGGAATGATGTTGAAAGAGCAGGGAAAGGAAATGCGCACCTTGCATGTGGATCAATGGTATCCCTATGAGCAGCATGAACCGCTTCCCGTAAAAGAAGCCTTGCAGTATATCCTCGGCTTTTTAGACATGCATCGGCTCACCCATCTCGAGGCTTCTACTTCTTTGATGATTGCCCCGTCTTACCAGATGCGCGTCATCACGGGCCTTATCACAAACTTTCATCAACCTAAGAGTACGTTGCTGTTGCTAGTGTCGGCACTGATCGGTGATCGATGGAAGGAATGCTACCGTTTTGCTATGGAAAATGGGTTCCGGTTTTTAAGTTATGGTGATAGCTGTTTATTTTTGCCTTGATGGATGAAAAAAATGTGTATTTTTGGAACGGTTTTTGCAATGAATAAAACATCAAACTAATTGTATTCACAATAAAATCTAATTAAAAATGAGAAAATCATCATTATTGGTTGGCATCATGTCTTTCTTAGCTATTGGTGCCATGAGCATTCAAGGTGCTAATGCACAGGATGTAAAAAAATCTGATTCTAAGGCTGAGCCTAAAACTGAAATCAAAGTCGATTCTAAGTCTGATTCGAAAGCTGCTGCTGTTAGCATTGGCGAAAAGAACAAGATGAACGATGAAAAGGTTGTTAAAGGCAAAGAAGAAAAGACTGTTAAAGGCAAACCAGCAAATGCTAAACTCAACAAACTTGACGCTAAAGGAGTAAAAGATGCTAAGCAGAACTGCTGCAAAGGCGAAGCCAAAGACGGCAAGAAAGTTGATAAAGCCGTTTTAAAAGAAGAAGAGAAAGCCAATAAGCCTACTCCCAAAAAAGAAGAGAAAAACTAATCTTACTTCGATCTTTTTGAAAGCATCTCAGCGTAAGCGTTGAGATGCTTTTTTCTTTCATCAGGGATATGGATCTCAGATAATGCCGCAAAGGCTTTGTCTTCATAGTTGCTGATAAGGTCTTCAGTGGCTTTTTTTACGTTCAGCTTGTCGTAGATGGATTGCACTTCTGCGATTTTTTCTTCCAAGTCGTGGTCTATTTTCATGGAGAAAAGCCACTGAAGGCGCTTCTTGTCTTTGGCATCGGACAGTTCCATGGCCTTTAAGTACAGATAGGTCTTTTTGTTGTCTGCGATGTCTCCTCCGTGGCATTTCCCAAAAGTCTCCACATTACTATAGAGGTCTAAAATGTCGTCCTGCAACTGGAAACTCATGCCTAAGTTGATGCCAAAATCGTATATTTTAGTCAAATTCTCTGCATCGGCTCCTGCAATCATGGCGCCCATCTTTGCGCTGGTAGCTAGTAGGACTGCCGTTTTCAGCCGGATCATCTCCAAGTATTCTTCAATACTGACCTCTTTGCGACTTTCGAACTCCATGTCGTATTGTTGTCCCTCGCATACCTCACGGTCTACCGTGCAAAGCAATTGAATTGTTTCCGCGCTTTTTTTTGTTTTCAAAGCAAATTCAAAAGCCATGGCGTGCATGGCGTCGCCTGAAAGGATGGCGGCATTGTCACCCCATTTGCGACATACGGTCGGCATGCCACGCCGAATAGGGGCATTGTCCATGATGTCGTCATGGATTAAAGTGTAGTTGTGAAAGGTCTCCAACGCCAAAGCAGGCCAAAGAGCGTCTTCTACGTTGCCACCAAACATGTCGTTGGCCAAAAGGCAAAGCATCGGGCGCAAGCGTTTGCCTTTTTGCAGAATCGTGTAAGCGATGGGAGCATAGAGTTCAGACGGAGTACCCATATAATTGCAGGTCTCGAGGAAAGAAGAGAATTCTTTCTGTAACTGTTTTATTTTTTCCATTTCTGTGAATAGATTATAGGGTACAAAAATAGCGAATTGCTGCTTATCGGCTGGCGTTTTCATTCGTATTTTCAAATAAATAATTTGGTGCGATATTTGTAGTGTTTGTAGAGTAAATCTTTGTTTATTATGAAAAATACCAGACTGTTCTTTGTGTTGCTGCTTGGCTATGCCCTTGTTTCGTGCAATACGACAAGAAAACTATATGAAGCCCAGCAATATGACGAAGTGATTCAACGTCTTGCCCCTTCTATTTCGCATGGCAATACGGATCCGGATGACATCAACATGGTGGCGAATGCATACCATAAGGCTAACCAATCTGATCATGAGCGGATTCAAAGCCTGAAGGCCACGGGTGCACCTGAAGCCTGGCCTGAAATCTATCAGCGTTACCGTAGCATGAAAGGCCGAAATGAGGCTTTGGATCATTTTTCGCCTCGTATCAAAAACGCCATTCAATATGCCAAACTGGACCTTGATGATGAATTGACCGTTTCGCGCAATAAGGCTGAAAGCTATTTGATCGCGAAATCCGATTTACTGCTCAATAGTGGGACGAAAGAAAACGCGATAGAGGCAGAGAAATACATCGTGCAGTTGCGACATACCAATCCTGAAAGTAGCCGTATCCAGGAATTTCGTCAACGTGCCTTGTTGCACCAATCCGAAAATGTGCTGGTTGAATTTGCCAATGAATACGGCTATCGCCTTCCCGAAGGCTTTGAAACCGCAGTGCTTGCCTTTGATCCCGCTGAATTGGCGACAAGCCATTCAAATTTTTACTTGAAGAAGGTTCGTAAAGTCGATTATGATTTATTGGTTAATGTGGTACTCCTTCAAGTAAATGTGACGCCCGTCCGTGACGACGCGGTGACATTTACGGAAAGCCTCGGCGACAAGAAAGCGGAAGTGACAGACCATAAACAGAGCAAGAGCGTCGTACTTAAAGGCCAATTGGAGTACTATGACATCAATATGGGACGTGTCCGTTTCGCTTTTCCTTTCGAGGTGACTTCTTCGTTTAACCACGAATACACGGTGGTGAAAGGCAATCAGGAGGCCTGCTCTGAAGAGACTTTGCGTAAGATGCAACAGAAAGAGCTGCCTGTACCTACCGATGAAAGCATGTTGCTGGATGCTGCACGTAAGCTGAACGATTTGCTGGCAGGTGAATTGACGAAATAGTTATCTTGCTTTTATAAACCAAACCAAGGCCATGCAAATGGCCTTTTTTAGTTTTTACCGGTTTGTGCGCCTTTTCCTCTTTTGAGCTGGTCTTGCTGTTTGGTCAGCCGTAGCGTTACGGAATCCATGATGCGTTCCAAGGTCTCTGGATAATGGGTGTAATAGGCCATGTTTTGTGAGAAAATGCTTTCGGTAATGCCGTAGTGCTCAAAAACTTGAGCATAGTATGATTCTGTCAAGGCTCCAATGTTATCCGCATTAGAACGACGATAGTTCAAGTCTGCTTCGATGATTTGAAGGTCTGTCATGAGGTCGATCATATGCGCCATATCGATCAAAACATCAGGTTTTGGCGTTTTGTCCTTGGGATGGCAAGACGCAAAAGAAATCAGAAGCATGAGAATTGCAACGCGAAGGCCTTTCATGGTATTGGGAATCAGTTGCCAACGTCCGACAAAAACTTTATACGCATCAGGCGGATCTCGTCTTCTTCGTATTCGTCCTCTCCAAGTTCTTGCAGCGCAGTTTTGACATCATCTGTCTCGGCATTCCGGAAATACTCCAAAATGTCTTCACGATGATATACGTCAACAAAATCATCGATGTAGTAGTTTAAATCGAGGTGCATGCCCGAAGAAACGATGCTTTCTATCTCGGTGAGCAATTCGCTTAAAGTCAAGCCTTTTCCATAGGCGAGGTCATCGAGTGCGATTTTCTTATCGATGTTTTGAATAATGCTGAGTTTCAGTGCGGATTTGTTGACGACAGACTTCACTACCATGTCGTTAGGACGTGTGATGTCGTTTTCCTCGACGTACTCCTTGATGAGTTTGATAAAGGGCTCGCCGAATTTCTCGGCTTTTCCGGCTCCGACTCCGGCAATCTGTGTCATTTCTTCCTTAGTGATAGGATATTGAATGGCCATATCCTCTAACGAAGGATCTTGGAAAATGACAAATGGCGGCAGATTGTTTTGCTTTGCGATGGTCTTCCTCAAATCTTTCAGCATGGAAAACAGGGTCTTGTCAGCACCGCCGTCCTTGCTCATCCCTAAAGATAAAGCTTCGGCATCGCTGTCTTCGTCGGCTTCGTAATCATGATCTTTAACAAGCATGATGGAGTAGGGCTTCTTAATGAAGTTTTTGCCCTCTTTGGTGATTTTCAGGATGCCGTAATTTTCGATATCCTTGACAATCAATTTATTGACCAGTGCTTGACGAATGACCGCAGTCCAATATTTCTCATTATGTTCGTCGCCGGCGCCAAAGAATTCGTTGTTCTCCTGTTTGGCTGTCTTGATGTCACCAGTAAGGTTGCCAGCGAGCAGGTCGGCAATGTGCTTGGTCTTGAAAAGCTGTTTGGTGTCTTCAATGGCTTCAAGTACCAGCTTAAGGTCTTCTTTGCCGTCGAATTTCTCTTTGGGATGACGGCAGTTGTCGCACGAGCCGCAGTTTTCCTTATTGTATTCTTCTCCGAAATAGTGCAGCAGCAAGCGGTGCCGGCATACGGCTGACTCGGCATAGGTCACCGTTTCGTTGAGCAGTTCTCTAGCGATTTCCTGCTCGGCTACATTCTTTCCTTTGTTGAATTTTTCCAGTTTATGGATGTCTTCATAATCATAAAAAGCGATGCAGTTGCCTTCTCCGCCATCACGACCGGCGCGACCCGTTTCCTGGTAATAGCCCTCGAGGCTCTTCGGGATGTCGTGGTGGATGACAAAACGGACGTCGGGTTTGTCGATGCCCATTCCAAAGGCGATGGTTGCCACGATGACATCGACTTCCTCCATAAGGAACTTGTCTTGGTTCTCTTTACGGATCTGACTCTCGAGACCGGCATGATAGGGGAGGGCGCGTATGCCGTTGACGACCAGGGTCTCGGCCAGTTCTTCCACTTTCTTGCGGCTGAGGCAATAAACAATACCAGACTTGCCTGGGTTTTGCTTGATGTATTTGATGATGTCCTTGATAACGTCCTTGGTCTTCGGCCTTACTTCGTAATACAGGTTCGGTCGGTCGAATGAGGATTTGAAGACGTTGGCGTCAAGAATCTCAAGGTTCTTCATGATGTCCTGCTGTACTTTCACAGTAGCAGTAGCCGTCAAGGCAATGATGGGGAGCTTGGGGTCGATGGCGTTGATGATGGGACGCAACCGACGGTATTCGGGACGGAAATCGTGTCCCCATTCGGAGATACAGTGGGCTTCGTCAATGGCGACAAACGAAATCTTTAAGCCTTTAAGGAAGTCTACGGTCTCGTCTTTAGTAAGCGATTCAGGCGCCACGTAAAGCAGTTTTGTCTTGCCGCTTTTCAGATCTTCCTTCACTTCGACAAGTTCAGCTTTCGACAAGGAGGAATTCATCACATGAGCGATGCCAATCTCTGTACCAAAATTGCGAATCATGTCAACTTGATTCTTCATCAAGGCAATCAGTGGGGAGACGACAATGGCAGTGCCATCAGACATCATGGCAGGCAATTGATAACACAACGACTTGCCTCCTCCTGTTGGCATTAAAACGAAAGTGTTATGGCCTCCTAAAATGCTTTTGATGATGGCTTCCTGATTTCCCTTGAATTGGTCAAATCCGAAAACGTCTCTCAGCAGTTTGTGAATAGCCTTGTCGTCGTTGTTTGTCTTTGCCATGATAGTATCTTCTTTTTATTTTGTATTGTCCGAACTTTTGTTTTATTTTGCAGCCTATTATAATATTGTTCTTTATGCAAGCGTTTTTCTACGCAAAGAACCATAGAACAAATGTATAGAATTTAGTTGAATACTGCGCAAGAAAAAAAGAAGAAAAATGCAAAAAAGGCAAAATATCTATGAGATTGCGCTTCAAGTTGTTGAAAATGAGGCAAATGCTGTTTTTGGATTAAAGACGCTTATAGACGAAAATTTTACAGAAGTTGTCCAAAAAATCATCAAAAACAAAGGGAATCTTGTCTTTTCAGGCATTGGTAAAAGCGCTATCATTGCGCAAAAAATCGCCGCTACGATGAATTCGACCGGGACGGCATCTGTGTTTATGCATGCCGCTGATGCCATTCACGGAGACCTTGGGATAATTCGGGAAAACGACATCGTGTTCGTCCTGTCGAAGAGTGGCGAGACCCCTGAAATCAAAGTGCTTGTGCCTTTGATTAAGTTGCGCGGCAATACCATCGTGGCTATTGTGGGCAACCGTAATTCTTTTTTGGCTCAGCAATCGGACTATGTTTTGGATGTTACGGTAGGCGACGAGGCCGTTCCGGGAAATCTGGCACCTACCTGTAGCACCACTGCAGAACTGGTTATGGGCGATGCCTTGGCCATTGCCGTGATGAAATGCCGTGGGTTTTCAACCGAAGACTTCGCCAAGTTTCATCCTGGTGGCGCTTTGGGCAAACAGCTCTATTTGCGCGTGTCTGACCTTTATAAAAGAAACGAGCGCCCAGAAGTGGGCCCTGACGATAGTCTGACTCAGGTTATCATTGAGATGACCCAAAAACGCTTGGGCGCTACCGCTGTCGTTACCGATGGACGGCTTGTCGGGATCATCACCGATGGCGATTTGCGTCGTATGCTGATGAAACATCCTGATATCGAAAGGATCAAAGCGTTGGAAATCATGACTCCAACACCTATAACCATCGATGCGGAAGCCCTTGTGGTGGATGCCTTGCACAAAATGAGGCACAACAGCATAACGCAGCTTCCGGTTATGGAACAGAACCGCTATGTGGGGGTGATACACCTTCACGATATCCTTAAGGAAGGCATTTTCTAATCACTCCAATTATGAGACTCTGGACAAAGGAACTAATCAAGAAATACAAGCAACGCACAGTTGTCAAACAGGTCAGCGTCGAGGTGAGCCAAGGTGAGATTGTGGGATTGCTAGGTCCTAACGGTGCAGGCAAGACGACTACGTTCTATATGATTGTGGGGCTTATCAAGCCGTTTTCGGGCCAAGTCTTTCTGGATGAACAGGAGCTTACGGGTGAACCGATGTACAAACGTGCCCAGATGGGAGTGGGTTATCTCGCCCAAGAGGCTTCTGTGTTCCGTCAGATGAGCGTGGAGGACAACATCCTATCGGTGATGCAGTTTAAGAAAGGCCTTAGCAAAGACCAGCAGCATGAAAAGCTGGAAGGCTTGCTGGATGAGTTCGGCTTGCAGCACGTGCGTAAGAGCAAAGGCATTCAGCTCTCGGGTGGCGAACGTCGACGTACGGAGATTGCCCGTGCACTTGCTGTCGACCCGAAGTTTATTCTTTTGGACGAACCCTTTGCAGGTGTCGACCCTATTGCCGTAGAGGATATCCAGCGTATCATCTTCAAACTCAAAAGGAAAAACATCGGTGTGCTCATCACCGACCATAACGTGCATGAGACGCTGTCTATCACCGACCGTGCCTATCTGCTTTTCGATGGCAGCGTGCTGATGTCGGGCAGCCCCGAAGAGCTTGCCGCTGACCCGCATGTGAGAGAAGTGTATTTAGGCCAAAACTTTATTCTGCATAAGAAAGACATGTAGAATGGCGTATTGAGTCCGCCATTTCCCTTGTGATCGATTTCTTATTCCATCTTGTTCCCAAAGAATATGGAGAGCAGGATGTATAGCATCATGATGAATGGTAGCGCCACCAAACGGAAGATGGCAAAAGCGATAATGGAAACGATCAAGAAAATCCAACGGAATTCGTTGCCTTTCCATTTTATGTTTTTCATCTTGAAGGAGAAGAAACGCAGTCTACACACCATCATGAACGAGAATATCAGGACGATTCCGATGCAATAGCCTAGGCGGAGACTGCCGTCAGTGAGATGCCCGGCTTGACAGAGGGCCAAAGGCAAAGAGGCTACGAAAAGCGCCATGCCCGGAGCGGGAATGCCAGCGAAGGAGGTCTTTTGTGTTTCGTCATTGTTGAATTTGGCCAAACGGACGGCGGCAAATACAGGCAACAGAAATGCGATGCAGGCGAGCATCTCCACATTGCCTAGCTGCAAGACGGGGTGGTCCATGGCCCTGACCATCAGATAATACATGATGAAACCAGGTGCAACGCCAAAAGAGACTACATCAGAGAGCGAATCCAGGTCGGCGCCGATAGGCGACTGAACCTTGAGCAACCGGGCGGCAAAACCATCAAAGAAATCGAAAATGCCTGCTACGACGATCATTAGTGCCGCCTTCACAGGCATGCCGGAACAGAGAAAAAGGATACTGAGGCAGCCTGAAAGCAGGTTGCAGCAGGTGATGGCGTTGGGAATGTGTCTTTTGATGTTCATGATGACCTTTGTTGTTTGACCATGCCGCAAAATTAATTTTTTTTGTTATCCCTTGATGAATCCAGGCAGGAAACAATGGGATTCCACAGATAAAATCATTATTTTTGCAGCAAATTTACAAGCAATGGATGAGTCGTCCTACTACGGCATTTTTGAGAATAATCTGCGTGACGAATTGATCCGTGTCTGTACCCTTGCCTTATGCCTTGATGGTAATTTGCTGCGTTCCGATGACATTGACCAGAAATGGAAGGAATTGGCTCCCGACTATATGGCGGACGCGATGAAAGTCATCAGCGATTATCCTACTGTCTCGTTGGCATGGGCGGGTTATGTCGGCATGGCCATCGCCAAATGGTGGGACCAGGATTGGTCGACTTTTGGTGCCTGGCCTTATGCTAAACTGTTGGGCAAGAGAGGATTCGATGACATGGACGAGCATATCATTCGTGACATAGTAGGCTTGAAGCTTGAGAGTGAAGAAGCCAACAAGATCGAAGAGATCCTACGTCAATGCGCCACAACGGCTATAGGATTCATTCGGCATGAAAACATCGAACCAATGAGCATCCGCGCTTTTCATATCTACGCCCGTAGCGTCAAAGTGCTGTACGAAATTGGTGCAGCCATAATGCTGAAGCGTCTTGGATATAAATGGAAATCAGTTTTATAATCATACTTTTATTTATTTTTCATCATGCAGCATCAGGAATATTCATTGAAAAAGATATCCGAAATCGTTCATGGCAAATTGTCTGGAAACGATGCAATAATGGGTATTACGGAATTACTGATCGACAGCCGGCAGCTTATCACCGCCGACAAGACCTTGTTTTTTGCTTTGCAGAGCGCCCGTAACGATGGGCATAAATACATTGCCGACCTGTATGAAAAAGGCGTTCGAGCCTTTGTGGTGAGCCATCTGCCTAAGGAAAACTATACTGACGCGGGCCTTATCGTGGTGAAAAGCCCTTTGAAGGCCTTGCAACAGCTGGCCGCCTATCATCGGGCGCAGTTCGATATTCCCGTCGTAGGCATCACGGGCAGCAATGGCAAGACCATCGTGAAGGAGTGGCTGGCGCAGTTGTTAAGCCCTGATTTCAGGATTGTACGCAGTCCGCGAAGCTACAACTCGCAAGTGGGGGTCCCGCTTTCAGCATGGCAGATGAGCGACCAGCATCAGCTGGGTATCTTTGAGGCTGGCATCTCGGAGCCTGACGAGATGATGCCCCTGCAGGATGTGATTCGTCCGACGATCGGCGTTTTCACCAATATCGGCCAAGCCCATGATGAGAATTTCATCAATCGTATGCAAAAGGTGGGCGAGAAGATGAACCTGTTTACGAAGGCGGAGCATCTGGTCTATTGCATCGATTATCCTGATATTCAGCAAGTCATAATAAAGTCTAGCCTTACTGAAAAGGTCAAGCTTTTCACGTGGAGCCGTAAGGACAAGGATGCTGTTCTTTTTGTGGAATCGGTCAAGAGGAAGAAGAATAATTGCGAAATCACATGCCTTTATGAGGGCCAATCCAATAAGTACGTCATTCCATTCTTAGACGATGCATCGGTGGAAAACGCCGTGCACTGTATCTGCGTAGGTTTGCTGATGAAACTCGACCCAACCGTCATTGCAGAACGCTTGTTGACGTTGAATACGGTGGCCATGCGTCTCGAGATCAAGTCGGGCATCAACAACTGCACCATCATCAACGACTATTATAACTCCGATGTCAACGCCCTTTCCATAGCCCTCGATGTGATGAACCAGCAGCGTCAGCACAAGGGACGGACGCTGATTTTGTCCGACATCCTACAGAGTGGCCGTAACGAATATGACCTTTATAAGGATATTGCCCAATTGCTGGAACAGAAAAACGTTTCCATGCTGATTGGCATTGGCCCCGCCATTTCTCGTCAAGCCAAGCATTTCACCATGGAGAGCTATTTCTATCCTAATGTAGGCGAGTTTTTGGCCCATTTCCCTTTTTCGAAGTTCAACAACCAGACCATTTTGTTAAAAGGCGCGCGTGCATTTGAGTTTGAACAAATCAGCAAGGAGATTCAGGAGAAAGCTCATGAGACGGTGCTGGAAGTCAACTTCAACAATTTGGTGAGCAACTTGAATTATTACCGTTCCAAGATCAAGCCGGAGACCAAACTCATGGTGATGGTGAAGGCTTTTGGCTATGGCAGCGGCAACTATGAGGTCTCCAATATCATGCAGTTCCGCCGTGTGGATTATCTCACGGTGGCCTTCGCCGACGAGGGTGTGGAGTTGCGTCGTCTGGGTATCAATTTGCCTATCATGGTGATGAGTCCCGAGGTGAACAGTTATGACAACATCATCAAATATCACCTTGAGCCTGAGGTGTTCAGTTTTCGCAACCTCTCCATGATTGAGAGCGCTATGGAGAACCTCGCTTTACCGGAAGCACATCCTTTGAATATCCATATCAAACTTGATACGGGCATGCATCGTTTGGGTTTTGCCCAGTCGGAAATCCCGGAATTGATAGACCGTATCAAAGCCAACCCGCAACTACATGTGGCCAGCGTGTTTTCGCATCTGGCTACAGCTGACAACCCTGCTGAAGATGAGTTCACTTTGAGTCAGATTCATTGCTTTGAGAAGGGCAGTCAGATGATCGTGGACGCCTTCCCATATAAGGTGCTTCGTCATATCCTGAATACGGCCGGCATCAGCCGTTTCACGCAGTATCAGTTCGATATGGTCCGTCTTGGCATTGGCCTTTATGGCGTGCCTACTTGTGATGTGGATAAGGATGCTTTGCAGAACGTGGTGTCGCTCAAAACGACTATCAATCAGATTAAGGATGTTCCAGCAGGCGATAGCATCGGTTACAACCGTCATGGCCGAGCCGAACACGACATGCGCATCGGCATCGTTCCCATCGGCTATGCGGATGGCCTCTCGCGATTGCTTGGCAACGGCAACGGCAAGTTCTATGTCAACGGTCAACAGGTTCCCATTGTGGGTGATATCTGCATGGATATGTGCATGATTGACATCACAGGGGTGGAAGCTAATGAAGGCGATACGGTCGTTGTGTTTGATGCAGAACACAGCATCTTCGACATCGCCAAGGCCTGCCATACCATCCCTTATGAGATTATGACAGGCGTTTCACAACGCGTCAAAAGAGTCTATTTCCAAGAATAACACTAAAATACATTATGAGAAAACTAACCATCATTCTATTTGCGCTGTTACTGACATTGGCTGCCTGTAAGGAGAAGCCTGAAGTCGTGGCAAACTACAAAGTGATTCCGATGCCAAAGGAAATCGTCCCTAAATCTGACGAAGTGTTTGAACTTACAGGTAAAACAAAAATCTATTATCCCGTACAGAACGAAGACGTGCGCCGCAATGCCGAGTTTCTTTCGCAATACATCGCTGACATTACCTCTTATAAGTTGGAGTGTCTCCCTTTACAAGGCGATGAAAAGGAAGGCATCTTTTTGTCCGTCAATCCCGATTATCTTACAGAACCGGAGTCCTATGAGATCGCCGTCAATCCGCAGCAGGTCACTATCTCGGGGGCCGATGCCGCTGGGATTTTCTATGGCATCCAGACACTACGCAAAAGTCTGCCTACGGGCGTTATCCAGGCAATGGAAGAAAAAGCCCGTCGCGATTGCAAGATAGTTTTGCCTTGTGCTACGGTCAGCGACTATCCGCGTTTCCATTACAGAGGCATGCATCTCGACGTGTGCCGCCATTTCATGCCACTCGATTCGGTGAAAATCTATATCGACATGCTCGCCATGCACGGCATGAACCGGTTCCATTTTCACATCTCCGAAGACCAGGGTTGGAGGATGGAGATCAAGAAATACCCCAAGCTGACGGAAATCGGCGCCTATAGGAAGAATACGGTCATCGGGCATAATAGCGGTGCATACGATACCATCCCGCATGGCGGTTTCTATACGCAGGACGAGATGCACGACTTGGTGCAATATGCGGCCGACCGTTATATCACCATCATCCCTGAGATTGATTTGCCAGGTCACATGCAGGCCGCTTTGGCCTCCTATCCTGAGCTGGGCTGTACCGGTGGTCCCTATGAAGTCTGGAATATGTGGGGCGTCTCGGAGGACGTGCTCTGCGCTGGCCGTGAAGAGACCATGCTGTTTCTCGAAGACGTGCTGAACGAGGTCATGGATGTGTTCCCATCCGACATCATACACATCGGTGGCGACGAATGCCCCAAGGTGCGTTGGCATGAGTGCCCGCGGTGTCAGGCCAAGATTAAGGAACTGGGTCTGAAGGCGCAAGGGAAGTATAGCGCTGAGGATTTCCTGCAGAGTTATGTGATGTCGCGCATGGAGAAGGTTATTGAAGCCCGTGGCCGCCGTATTATCGGTTGGGACGAGATCCTCGAGGGCGAAGTGGCCGAAAACGCCATCGTGATGAGCTGGCGGGGCATCGATGGCGGCATTGATGCCGCCCGTCTCGGACACGATGTCATCATGACGCCCAACACCTATCTCTATTTCGATTATAACCAGACGGAAGATGTCAGCAAGGAGCCTGTCGTGGTGACGGGCTATCTGCCAGTGGAGATAGTGTATGGTTTCGAACCCGTTCCATCCGAATTGACTCCGGAAGAACAGAAACACATCATCGGGGTACAGGCCAATATTTGGACGGAGCATATCCCGTATTTCCGTTATGTGCAGTATAATGCCATGCCGCGCATGGCAGCCTTGGCCGAGATCCAGTGGTGCCAGCCCGAGCAAAAGGATTATGATGCCTTCGTGAACCGTTGTTTCCGCTTGGCCGACCTGTATGACCTTTACGATTTCTGCTATGCCAAGCATATCTTCGATTTGAAGGTGAAAACGGAATCAGACCTTGATAATGGACGGATAGTAACGACGCTTTCGAAATATGGAGAGGGAGAGATCCGCTATACCCTTGACGGGAGCGACCCGGTCGAAGGCCTGCCCTATGAAAAACCTATCAGCATAAATGAAAACTGCACGTTGCGCGCTGTGGTCATCCGACCCACAGGAGAAGGCAACCCTTATGAAACGGAATTCAATTTCAGCAAAGCGACGATGAAACCGGTCACTTTGACCGAAGCACCCGACAAGAACTACACCTATGGCGGAGCTCCGATCTTGAACGATGGCTTGAAGGGCAGCTATAACTTCCGTAGCGGTCGTTGGCTGGGTTTTTGGGGCAGACCGCTCGAGGCCACTTTCGACTTGCTCGAGGCTTCGGAAGTGAGCCGTGTCCGTTTCAATGCTGATGTGGATAAAGGCTCTTGGATCTTCAACCCCAAGGCGGCCTCGGTGTGGGTCTCCGATGATGGTGTGCAGTACACCCGTACGGCTGCTGCCGAATATCCTATCCAGACCGGTTATGATGCCGATAAAGTGCAGACCTATGAACTCACCTTCGATCCTGTTGAGGCTCATTATGTGAGGGTCAAGATTGAACCTTACGACTTGCCGGAAAGCCATCCTGGCTACGGTTATCCCGCTTGGATCTTCGTTGACGAAATTGAAGTGGATTGAAATACCGAGGATGAATAAAAAAATGGGGAAAGACGCATCTTTCCCCATTTTTTATTGTTGCGAAACAATTATGCTTTCTTCAACAGAATGACATACACGGGGAAGTGGTCGCTGTAGCCGCCCATCCAGACGCCGCTGCCAAAAGTACGGAAAGGATAACCATTGTATTTACCCCCATGCTGTTTCAGGAATTCCTTGCTGTGGACTTTCGCATTCTTGAACTGATAGGTAGAATAGTCGGTGGGCAAGAGTGCCGGAGTGATGATGGTCTGGTCGAGTACGCCAGGAGCGTCGCGGTAATAGTTGGTTCCGTAACCCTTCTTATGCAGTTCGTACATCGGGTTGAAGAACTCGCCGTCGCGCAGGTCTTTCATGTCGCCCGAGGCTCTTAAATGCTCCGTAATGGTTTTGTTGGTGGGATAGTCGTTGAAGTCACCCATCATGATGATCTTGGCGTTCGGGTCGTCGCGCATGATGGAGTCGGCAATATGACGGCACAGTTCGGCGGCGGCGATACGGCCAGGCATGGAACGCTTTTCGCCACCCGATCTTGAAGGCCAGTGCATGACGATGAAATGCATCATCTCGCCATCAAACAAACCGGAGACCACCAGCTGGTCACGGGTGATGAAATCGGGGTTTTCAGGGACGACAGTGCGGTAGGATTTGCTGTTTGTAAGTTTGAAGTATTTCGGGTTGTAAATCAAACCCACGTCCACGCCACGAAGATCGGGGGAGTCGTAATGCACAATCTGATAGTTTCTGTCCTTGATCTCAGGTTGAGCCACAAGGTCTTCCAGCACGGTGCGGTTTTCCATTTCCGACATGCCTAACACGGCCACGCCGTCAGGGGAGATGTCGGTGCCAATGGTGGAGATGGCATAAGCCATATTGTGCAATTTGGCCAGATATTTCTCACTATTCCATTGGTTGGTGCCGCTGGGTAGGAATTCTTCGTCGTTTTTATTCGGGTCGTTGATGGTGTCGAAGAGGTTCTCAAGATTATAGAATCCGACAAGTCCCACCTTATAGGCTTGCTGTACCTGAGCATGGAGCTTTGTCATTCCAAGGCTGAAAGCCAATACGGAAAGTATGAGTGCAAGAAATCTGTTCATCATAAATCGATTTTATTTCCTTTAACTTGCAAAGATAGGAAAAAAAAGTTCTGATTTCAAAACCGTATAATTCTTCAAAAAGCTTTGGAAAAAAATGATAAAGATAAAGGAAGTGAATAAAGATTTTCTAAATTTGCAGATTGTAAATTACCGTTTTTTGTAGTTTCATAATAACCAATCATATGAAGAAATACTTACTATTATTGGTAGTCGCATTGCTTGCGGTAAGGCTGTCGGCTCAGGTCGCTGATTCGACGGAAATGCCGGCACAAGACATGCCGACCATCTTCTTGGACGATTCCGATTTCGAAGAGTCGTCGAGTACGGTAAACGATGCCGCTACCTTGTTGAAGTCTTCGAGAGACGTGTTCAACACCATTGCGGCCTATAATTTTGGTGCATTGCGCTATAGGGTGCGTGGCAACGACTCTAAGTATGCTGATGTAATGATTAATGGTATCCTGATGAACGATGCTGAGACAGGCCGGCCTATTTATTCCAATTGGGGCGGTCTTAACGATGCAATGCGCAATTCTACGCTCACCGAAGGCATTGGCATGACGGATGCCGGTTTTGGCGGCATCGGCGGTTTAACTAACATTTCGACCCGTGCGTCTGAGTACAGGAAGCAGATTTCATTAAGTTATGCTTTCTCCAACCGCTCTTATAACCATCGTGTGATGGCCTCCATCGGAACGGGCGAGATAGGCAAGGGCTGGTATCTGATGGCCAATGTCAGTGGCCGCTATGCTGGCGAGGGCTACACCCAAGGCACTTTCTATCAGGCTTACAGCTATTTCCTATCAGCAGAGAAAAAGATCAATGACAAACACAGTCTTGATTTGACAGTTTTTGCTGCTCCAAGTGTGCGTGGCGGTTCATCCCCCGTGGTGCAAGAGGCTTACGACTTGATAGGAAGCAACTATTACAATCCCAACTGGGGTTACCAGACGCTTCCGAACGGCAAAAGGGTGAAGCGTAACTCACGTGTGAGCGATTATCACCAGCCTATGTTCCAGTTGACACATTATTATACGCCAACGAACAAGACTTCGGTGACCACTACGGCTTATCTGTTTATGGGTAGGGCTGGACAAACCTCTTTGGAATGGGGTGAAGCCAAAGACCCGCGTCCTGACTATTACCGCAACCTGCCTAGTTATGTCTTGGGCCATGGTCACAGCTCCCAAGAATATCTTGAGCAACTTGAAGCATGGCGTAATGCCGATCCGAGTGTGACTCAAATCGACTGGGATGCCTTGTATCAGGCCAATATGAATCACCTTTTTACCGTACATAATGCCAATGGTACTGAGGGCAATACGATTACGGGCAATGCTTCAAAATACATCCTGGCATCAAGAAACTACGACAAGTTCCAATTTGGTGCCGCCTCAGTGTTGAAGCATGAGATTAATCCAAACTTGCATTTCAATGTAGGACTTAATTTCAGTGTCAGCGATACCCGTTATTATGAGTCTGTGGATGACCTATTGGGTGGCGATTACTATTATGATATCAATAAATACGCTGAAAACCAGGAGAATGGCGAGAATCAGGTAGACTTGAACAACACCAATCACGTGGCGAAGGTGGGTGATGTCATCAGCTATAACTATGTAGCCAACCGTAACTATGTCAATCTGTGGGGCCAGGTGAATTACCTTATCGGCAACTTCGACCTTTATGCTGGGGTGGAGGGTACCTTTACGCAGATTTGGCGCAGAGGTCTGTTTCAGAACGGTTCGTTCCCAGAAGACTCTTATGGTGATGCCCCTAGAAACAATTTCTTTGATCCAGGCGTGAAAGCAGGTGCCGTCTATTCCATCAATGGCCGTAACCATATCGTTGCCAACGTAGCCTATCTGCATAAAGCGCCTCAGTTCCGCGATATCTACACCTCTCCACGCTCTCGTAACACCTTAGTCAATAAGGTGACTTCTGAAAAGATTTTTGCGGCAGATCTGGGCTATCAGTACAGCGCGCCGACCTTCAAGGCACGTCTCACAGGTTTCGTGACCAATCGGAACGATCTGATCTGGAACCGCAGCTTCTATTGCGAAAACGTTTATCAGAACACAAGCACTAGTGTCAACAGCTATACGAGTGAGTTCGTCAATTTCATTATGACGGACGTCAAGCAACGCAGCGTGGGTCTGGAATTGGGCATGGAGTACAACGTGTCGCCTACCGTCACTTTGCAACTTGCAGCAGCCAATAGTTCCAATCTTTATGTGAACCGCCCGAACTTCTCGGTCTATGACGACAATAACGTGACGGCTTACATCGAGAATGAGACCGTGTATTTGAAGAACTACCACGTCTCTAGTGGCCCTGAGACGGTCGGTTCTCTCGGCGTCAAATATAATTCGCCAAAATACTGGTGGGTCAGCCTGAATGGCAACTATATGGGCAATATGTATTTCGATGTGAATTATTATAACCATACTGAGTTTGGTATGGCACACTATGCCGAAGGCGACATCCGTATCGAAGATGTGATGCAACAGACCAATCTTGGACATGCATTTACCTTGGATTTCTATGGCGGTATGTCGAAACGTTACAAAGGGTATTATTTCTTGCTCAATGTGAGTATCAACAACCTGCTTAACAACAAAAACGTTGTGCTCTATGGCTACGAACAGCTTCGTTTCGATGCCAACAATCCCGACATGTTCCCGGAAAAGTACTCCTATATGTATGGACTTAATTATTTTATCAGCTTGACAATTAGAAAATAACAATAAAATATATCTGAACTATGAAAAGAACAATCACTCGCAGTTTTCTGCTTCTTGCCTTAGCAAGCCTGCTGTTTGCTTCCTGCAAGAAAGACTATGACGTGCCGCCTATCCAGGATCTTCCTGTCGGGACGGTTTACACGCTGTCAGACCTGTTCGCGATGGAGTCGGGGACAGTCTTTACGGATGATGCCTCTGTGTATGGCACTATCACTGCCGACGAAGTTTCCGGTAACCTTTACAAGGCAGCTTTTATGCAAGACCCTGAGACAGGCGATGCCGTTGATTTATATTTGAACGCCCCTAGCGGTGTCCGTATCGGCGACAAGGTGCGCATTTATCTGAAAGGTGTCACCTATGCGTTATACAATGGTCTTCCGCAGTTGAGCGGCTTCGAGGCTGACGGCCATATTGTCATTCTGGAAAATGATCAGCCGATTGAACCTAAGGTGACAACTATCGCAGAAATCGTTGGCGGTCAGATCAAACCTGGTCAACTGGTTAAGCTTGAGAACGTCATGTTCACCGAACAGACCACTTTTGCTGAACCGAACACCTATGGCAACCGCACCCTTGTCGATCCTTCTGATCTCTCCAAGAGCGTCATCGTGCGCACCAGCAATTATGCCAACTTTGCCAACGATTCGTTGCCGCAGGGAACAGGTAATATGATTGCCATTGCCTCGTTGTATAACACCACGTGGCAGTTGCTCATCCGCTCGGCAAACGAGCTTGAATTCGACGGCTATAATCCTCCGAGCGGTGGCACCCAGACATTGCCTTACTATCAGTCGTTCTCATCGTCGTTTGGCTCTTATACCACTTACGACGTGGCAGGAAGCCAGTCGTGGGTGATCGACTACAACACGGCCAAGATGACGGGTTATGAAAACAGCACCAACTATCCCAATGAGGACTGGCTGATCTCGGCTCCTGTTTCATTCGAAGGCGTCAGTAGCGTCACTATGACGATGACTTACATCGCCCGTTATTTCGATAATGTGCAAGATGACATTACCGTTCATGTCTCCACGGATTATGAATCAGGCAACCCGAATCTGGCTACATGGACTCGGATTCCGGCCACCTGGGTATTGGGTAGCAACTGGACCGATTTTGTGTCTACTCCTGTCGACCTCTCGCGGTATGCCGGCCAGACGGTGCACGTGGCTATTAAGTATCTGTCGTCGGAAGTGAAGGCTGGCACCATCGAGGTGCAGAGCATTGTCATTCAGGAAGGTGGCGCCCCGACGCCTCCTCCAGGACCAGGCGAGACGCAATATCTGCCGTATGATCAGAGCTTCACTTCTGATTTCGGTACATATGCCCCCTATGACGTGTTTGGAGCTCAATCCTGGATGATCGACTACAGCACGGCCAAGATGACGGGTTATGAAAACAGTACCAACTATGCCAACGAAGACTGGCTGATTTCATCCCCTGTCTCGTTAGAGGGCGTCAGCGAGGTCAGCTTGAGCATGACCTACATTGCCAGATATTTCAGCGATCTGAACAACGATATCACCATTCAAGTCTCTTCGAACTATGAGTCGGGCGATCCGAACATGGCTTCATGGACACCTGTGCCTGCCACCTGGGTCTCTGGCAGCAATTGGAACGACTTCGCCACCACCGATGTCGACCTTTCGCAGTTTGCAGGTCAAGTGGTTCATGTCGCCGTGAAGTATCTCTCCACCGATGTAAAGGCAGGTACCATCGAGGTGAAGCGCATACTTATCAAGGAAGGTGGCGCCCCGACGCCTCCTCCAGGACCGACTCCAGGTGGTAGCGGCACCGCAGAGGATCCTTATAACGTTGGCTCGGGCATCCAATTGCAGAATCAGGATGTCGTCGCATGGGTGCAAGGTTATATCGTGGGTAGCGTGGTCAACGGAGCAAGTACGGTCACTTCACCTTCCGACATCGACTGGTCTGCTCCTTTCACCTCAGCCACCAATGTGGTCATCGCTGACGATCCTAACGAAACCAACATCGGCAACTGTCTCTTCGTGAATCTGCCCGCTGGCAAGCCTTTGCGCACGGAAGTGAACCTGCTTGACCATCCTGACAATTTGGGCAAACGGCTTGCTGTGAATGGCAAACTCCGCACCTATTTCGCCCAAGCTGGTCTGCGCGACAGCAATGGCTCCAATGACTCCTTCGTCCTCGAAGGCTTTACGCCTCCTGATCCTTCCGACTATATCTTTTCAGAGAGTTTTGAGAACGGACAAGGCAATTTCACTATCCAAGACGTTGTGCTTCCGGAAGACTTGACCTATGTTTGGATCCATGACACACAATACAATTGCATGAGAGCGAGTGCTTTCGTAGACCATTCTTACGCTACTGAGAGCTGGCTTGTTTCGCCCGCCATCGATTTATCAAACGCTACGAACGCCACATTGAGTTTTGAGCAGGCAGTCAATAAACTGTCACCAGAAGGCGTTTTGCATGTGTTGATATCTAATGATTATCAAGGTGATGTCACTGCTGCTTCATGGTCGGAACTGATATTGGATCAATGGCCGGCTGGCAACAATTGGACATTTGTGTCTTCTACGGCAAATTTGTCGCAATTCACCGGCAATGTCGTTACCATCGCCTTCAAATATACCAGCACAAGCAATGGTTCTGCCGTTTGGGAAGTGAAGAATCTGGTGGTGGAGTAAAATACAGCTCCATTTGAAATCTGAAAAAAGCCCGCCTTTGGTGGGCTTTTTTTTACTTCGTAACGGGCCATGCGCAATTTTACATTATATTTGCACGTTGTTAAATGAAAAAAAATAGCACCTATGGCCGAAAATCTGGTTATTATTCCGACCTATAAGGAAAAAGAGAACATCGAAAAGATCATCCGTTATGTCTTCAACTTGCCGATGACGTTCGACATTCTCATCATTGATGACAACAGCCCCGACGGCACTGCCGACATCGTAAGAGGTCTGATGACGGAGTTTCCAAAACGTTTGCATATCATTGAACGTCCTGGAAAGCTGGGGCTTGGAACGGCCTATATCGCGGGATTCAAGTGGGCGTTGGAATGCGATTACCAGTACGTCTATGAGATGGATGCTGACTTCTCTCACAATCCCGATGACCTGTCGAGGCTGCACGATGCCTGTGCCGAGGGAGCTGACCTCTCGGTCGGATCACGCTATAAGACGGGCGTCAATGTGGTCAACTGGCCGATGAGCCGCGTGCTGATGTCATATTACGCCTCCGCATACGTGCGTTTCGTTACTCGGATGAAGGTGCGCGACACAACGGCAGGTTTCGTCTGCTATACGCGCAGGGTGTTGGAGACCATCGATTTTGACAGAATCAAATTCGTGGGCTATGCCTTCCAGATCGAGATGAAATATACCGCCTGGAAACTCGGGTTCAAGATAGAGGAAGTGCCGATTGTCTTCACCGACCGCCGCGAAGGCCAGTCGAAGATGAGCAAGGGTATTTTTGGAGAGGCTATTTTCGGTGTCCTTAATCTCCGTTGGCGCGGTCTTACCGGACAAATCAAACCTAGGGTAAAATGAATTATTATATCAAAGATGCAACGCTTGTCAACGAAGGGAAGACCTTTGTGGCAAGCGTTTTTGTTTCAGATGGCAAGATCGCCAAGATCGTTCAAGCTGATGAGTCTTTTGATTGTGGTTCGGCCACTGTCATAGAGGCAAAAGGGAAATATCTCTTTCCTGGCGTTATCGATGAACATGTGCATTTCCGTGAACCAGGCCTGACCCATAAGGGTGACATTTATTCGGAAAGCCGTGCTGCGGTAGCGGGCGGCGTCACTACCTTTATGGATATGCCTAACACGGTGCCACAGACTGTGACGCTGGCTTCGCTCCAGAAGAAGTTCGACCTGGCGGCCGAGAAGTCTTTGGCCAATTATTCCTTTTATTTGGGCGCCACGAATGACAACATCGATGAAATTGTGAAGGCCGACCCGAAGAAGGTTTGTGGCATAAAAGTATTTATGGGGTCAAGCACGGGTGGCATGCTCGTTGATGACAACAGCGTGCTGGGACGCATCTTCAGAGAGTCGCCCTGTATGGTGGCGGCCCATTGCGAGGATGAGGAAACCATCCGTTGCAACATGATTCGATACAAGGACTTGGTCTCCAAACGTGAAGCGGAAGCCGATGCGGGTATGCATCCGTTCATCCGCACATCTGAGGCATGCCTGAAGTCTTCGTCGAAGGCGGTGTGGCTGGCAGATAAGATGGGAGGCCGCCTGCATGTGATGCATATCTCTACCAAAGCCGAGCTGTCCTTGTTCCGTAACGACATCCCGTTGAGCGAGAAAAAGATTACCGCTGAGACTTGCCCGCATTACCTGCTTCTTGACAGCCATGACTATGAGGAGAAAGGCTTCCGTATCAAATGCAATCCGGCGATAAAGGCCAGCTTCAACCGCAAGGCTCTGCTGGAGGCTGTCCGGAATCATCGCATCGACACCATTGGCACCGACCATGCACCTCATACGAAGGAAGAAAAGTTCGTCGATGATTATTTCACTTGCCCGTCAGGAATGCCCTCCATCCAGCATTCACTCCCGATGATGCTCAACCTGTGTAAAGAAGGTGAACTTCCGTTGACGGAGCTGGTGCAACTGATGTGTCACAATCCTGCCATCTTGTACCAGATTGACCGTCGTGGCTTCCTCCGAGAAGGCTATCATGCCGATTTGGTGTTGCTTGATTTAGATGCTAATCAGCAGGTTACTGACGAAGCTTCGCTCTATAAATGCGGATGGACGCCATACAATGGGATGACGGCCAATGCTCAAGTAACCCATACTTTTGTGAATGGCAATTTAATGTACGAAAACGGCGTCTTCCATGAAGAAAACAGGGGAGAAGCCTTGTCGTTTAACCGATAAAAAATACAAAGCCGATATGAAAAAACTGTTATTATTTATGATTGCTGCACTGCTCTTGTCAGCATGTGGCTCAAGACTTGAAGAAAAGGTGATAGAGACTTATCCCAATGGTCAGGCCAAAACGATGCGTGTGTACAAACGCAATGGGGTTTGTGTAAAAGAAACCCGATACTATGAAAACGGACAAGTCTATATGGAAGGCGGAATGCACGACACGTTAAGGGATGGGCATTGGGAGGCCTTTTTCCCTGATGGGAAGCTCCAGTCGGAAGGATTCTTCAAAGACGGGCTCCGGACGGGACATGCCAAAATCTATTACGAGAACGGACAGGTCTTTAAGGAAGGCGAATATGAAAATGGCAGCAAGGTAGGGGAGTGGAAGCAATATGATGAACAAGGCTTCCTCCTCAACCCGGATGGCTCTGTAAAGTATTAAACTCTTTACAGGTCCTTCATCTTCTCGATGATCCTTCTTTCTTTCTTCGTGGGACGACCGGCACCTCGGTCGCGGTATTCTCCTTTGTAGGCCCGCATGAACTCGATGCGTTCGTATTCCTCTTTTGGTGTCAGGTCGGTATAGACTTCCGAAACCACTTTGGGAGAAACGCGGTTTTTTACTACGGACTTCACCTGCACCACTTTGTGCAGCTGTTCGATCTGCACCTGGATGATGTCGTCGACTTTCACATCACGGGAAGGCTTGACGGGCAGGTCGTCGATCTTGACCTTGCCGCCTTTGATAGCGGTAACGGCCAAAGAGCGCGTCTTGAAGAGGCGTGCCGCCCAAAGCCATTTGTCGATCCGAACGCCTTGTTCCGTGTCAGCCATTATTTTTCCTTGAAGATGAGTTGTATCGGCACGCCGTGGAAGGACCAGGTCTCACGGATCTTGTTCTCCAGGAAACGCTTGTACTGTTCCTTTACGTCTTTCGGCAGGTTGCAGAAGAAGATGAACTGTGGCGTGGCACTCTTCAGCTGCGTGATGTATTTGATGCGGATGTAACGGCCGCGTGAGGCGGCAGGAGGTGGCACCGAGCCGATGATTTCAAGCATTTTGTCGTTCAACTCGCGCACGGGGATGCGACGTTCGCGGTTTTCATACACCTGATGGGCCGTTTCCAGCACTTTGAAGATGCGTTGCTTGTTGATGGCGGAGGTGAAGATGATGGGGTAGTCGGTGAAAGGAGCCGTCTTTTCGCGGATTTCTCTTTCGAACTCGAGGTGGGTGTTGGAGTCTTTTTCGACGAGGTCCCACTTGTTCACAACCACGACGAGACCTTTCTTGTTCTTCTCGATCAGGCGCAGGATGTTCATGTCCTGGCTCTCAAAGCCGTTTTGCGCATCGATCATGAGGATGGCGATGTCGCAGTCTTCGATGGCACGGATGGAACGCAGCACGGAATAGAACTCGATGTCTTCCTCCACCTTGCTTTTCTTGCGTAGGCCGGCCGTGTCGACGAGCATAAAGTCCATGCCGAAGGCGTTGTAACGGGTGTAGTTGCTGTCGCGTGTCGTACCTGCTATATCGGTCACGATATGACGGTCGGTGCCGAGGAAGGCGTTGATGAGCGACGACTTGCCTACGTTAGGTCTTCCCACAACGGTGAAGCGTGGCAGGTCGGTGCTGAAGTCGGTGACATCTTTGGGAAGGAGCTCGCAGACTTTGTCGAGCAACTCGCCTGTGCCAGCGCCGGTCATGGCTGAAATGGGGTAGGGCTCGCCCAGACCCAAGGCGTAAAACTCTGCGGTGAGAGGCGACTTGCCTGGTTCGTCTATCTTATTGACGGCAAGAAGGACGGGTTTCTTCTGCTGACGCAGCACGAGGGCCACGTCTTCGTCGAGGACATGCAGACCCGCCATGCCGTCGACGGCAAAGATGATGACATCGGCTTCGTCGATGGCCAGGTCCACCTGCTTGCGGATTTCTTCTTCAAAAATGTCGTCAGAGCCAACCACGTAACCGCCCGTATCGATGACGGTAAATTCCTTTCCGTTCCAGTCGCTCTTTCCATAATGGCGATCGCGCGTGACGCCGCTCGTCTCTTCTACAATGGCCTGACGCTGCTTGAGCAAGCGGTTGAAAAGGGTGGATTTCCCTACATTCGGCCTTCCAACAATAGCAACAATATTCGACATTTCTTTCGTGTTTTTTAAATCGGCGGCAAAAATAGTGATTTTTATTGACATAGGCGCAGACTGGTCCTAGATTGCCAGACGGAGAAAGAGACGCCGTTTTGTCGCGCCAAAGAGAAAGACAGCAGACAGTGCCAAAAGAAGGCCTCTTCAAGAACTAGTGAATAGCGCTCGTCAAGCAAGATTTCTGCTCAAAGTTTCTGTCTATTTCCGGTTGCAAAACAGTTTTGATTTTTTCGACAACGTCCCACTCTTTTCAACGCTTCAACGACTGGTATGGGAGGGATTACGGCTTTCGCCGTGATCCGTTGATGGAGGGTTTCACGAACACCAACCGAAAAGCCACTTCGCTTGTTGCCGAAAAGGTGTCGTTGCACGACGCAATAATCGGCCATGCGGGGCCTCCCTTTTCAACGCTTCAACGACTGGTATGGGAGGGATTACGGCTTTCGCCGTGATCCGTTGATGGAGGGTTTCACGAACACCAACCGAAAAGCCACTTCGTGCCTTTTTTTCCGTAAAAATCCATCGCCTTCAAGCGAGCTTGAGGCGACGGCCTTTTACAGAAAAAGCAGGGCTTTGCCCTGCTTTTCGGTTGGTGTTTGTAGCGGGGGGAGGATTCGAACCTCCGACCTCCGGGTTATGAGCCCGACGAGCTGCCTCTGCTCTACCCCGCATCCTGTATGCGAGACTTCTAAAGGAAAAATTTCCTCCGAAATCGGCTGCAAAGATAATATTTTGTTTCTTTGCATGAGCAAAAAAACGCATTTTTTTTCATTATGGAACACAGAGCAGGTTATGTGAACATCATCGGGCGTCCCAACGTGGGCAAGTCAACGCTTATGAATCAGTTAGTTGGAGAAAAGATTTCCATCATCACTTCAAAGGCGCAGACCACACGGCATCGCATCCTTGGAATCGTGAATGGAGAGGATTTTCAGATCGTTTACTCCGACACTCCCGGCATTATCAAGGACCCGGCTTATAAGATGCACGACGTGATGAACCAGTTTGTCAATGTTGCGCTCATCGATGCGGACCTGATTTTGTTTGTCGTAGACATCACTGACAAAAAAATCGAGGAACAGACCGTAGAGAAGCTGAAGAAGACTGAAATTCCCGTTTTTGTATTGATCAACAAAATTGACCTCTCGGACCAAGAACATCTAGAACAGGCTGTAAACTTTTGGCAGGAGACGCTTCCTGCAGCGACAGTGTTCCCTATCTCGGCACAGTATAATGCCAATGTGCGCAATGTGTTTGACCATATCCTTGAGAAGTTGCCCGTCAACCCTCCGTATTTCCCCAAAGACGAACTGACGGATCGCTCAATGCGTTTTTTCATTACCGAAATCATCCGCGAGAAGATTTTGCTCAACTACGAGCAAGAGATTCCTTACAGTGTTCAGGTAGAGGTAGAGTCGTACGAAGAATCGGCGAAACGCATCGTCATCCGCGCCAACATCTATGTGGCGCGCGAATCGCAGAAAGCCATTATCATCGGCAAAGGCGGTTCTGCCATCAAGAAACTGGGCATGGCGGCACGTACCGATATCGAAGAGTTCACCGGAAAGAAGATTTTCCTAGACCTCTTTGTAAAGGTCGACAAAGACTGGCGTGACAATGAAGCGGAGTTGAAGCGCTTTGGATATGAGGCGTGATATTAATAATTTGTTAAGTATTTCTGCCGAGATACTTTTTTGGCAAGGAGTTAAATATGAAAAAGGAATCTAAAAGCCTCTAACTATGACATAAAAATAGCCGAAGCATCGCTCCGGCTATTTTTTATGTTAATGATTGCCATGTTTATTGAACTTTGTTCAAGTCGCCAGTAATCGTACCTTTTACGGTAATAGGAATTGGCATTGGAAGATCTTCCATGGCAATGGTTCCAGAACCTTCTAACTCTCCGTCTAAAGTCAAGACGTTGCCGTTAAGCGTGGCGACAAAGTCTCCTTCAGCCGTAATGGTCGTCCCTTCTGCGGTTTCCGTTCTGTTGTAATCGTCGAAATCGATTTTTGTACCCTCAACGGTGCCATTGATGACAAAAGGCTCGGTTTCTTCTTCGCTGACAGCGGTGATGGTGGCGACTACTCTGTTATCGGCATCGCTAGCAGCGATGCTCATGCTGATTTCAGCCGTTCGTGAAGAAGGTATTTCACCTATCCCTGTGGCTATAATCGTGGCGGAAAAGGTAGCCTGTCCATTGTAAGTACCGATGAACTTTTCGTTAGCTGCTTCTTTCTTGCATGACGCAAATAGCATGACAATGCAGCAAAAAGCTACTGTTAGTAATGACTTTTTCATGTTATGTGTTTAAAAGTTGTTGTTAGAATAACGTAATTTTTGAAAAAAAAGTACCAGTCTTGTTGCTATTTAGCTGTTTGTCTCGTCACAACGTTGACCTTCATACTGTTGCACTTCGTCGTACTTGTATTCCAACTTGATGCCGACCTGTTGGAACATTTCTTCCGACTCTTGTGCGTCATGATAACGACGTTCGCAGACGACGCGCACGATGCCGCAGTTGATGATGAGCATGGCACAGGTGCGGCATGGAGTCATGCGGCAATAAAGCGTACTGCCATCTAAAGCGATGCCACGACGGGCGGCCTGGCAGATGGCGTTCTGCTCCGCATGGACGGTGCGCACGCAGTGCTGGGTGACGCTGCCATCTTCGTGTATGGTCTTGCGGAAGAGGTGCCCCACATCGTCGCAATGCGGCAGTCCGCGGGGCGAGCCCACGTAACCCGTCACCAGGATCTGCTTGTCCTTCACAATGACGCAGCCGCTACGGCCCCGGTTGCAAGTGGCGCGCTCCGAGACGGTGTCGGCAAGGTTGAGGAAATAGTCATCCCACGAGGGGCGCACATGCAGTTTCAGGAGGGCTTTTTCCACTTGTTCGTAGAGCTCGGCGATGCTGCCGTCGTTGTTGAGCACTACATCAGCCTCCTTGATGCAGGCGCCAAGGTTTTGCTTGTTGGGGTCGGTGGCGGTCATCTCGCGGGCCTCGTTGGCCACGAAGGTCTCGTAGCTGACATGGTCGGTCTCCGATCCGCGTTGGTAAATGCGTTCGTAACGAATCTTCTGGTCGGCATCGACGGCAAAGAGGTAGAACTCGCCTTTTTCACGCAGTGAATGGATCTCGCCCGGTGTGCGCACGCTCTCGATGACGGCGTTCTTGCCATTGGCCTTGGCACGCTCAAAGAGCTGGTCGGTGATGTAGCTGGGGGTGTTTTTTGCACGCAGGTCATTGCCTATGGCGGTGAGCGTGTCGCGGTTCACTTCGAGTCCACGACGCTGTATTTCTTCCGTGATGTAGGCGCGTACCGAATAATGCACGAAGCCCTTTTCCTTGACCAGATAATCGACGATGGTGCCTTTGCCAGCACCTAAAGTCCCTGTTATTCCGATGATAATCATATTGTTGTGTTTTTGCTTTCTTCTTTGATGTTGTCGACCCATTTCTTAACTTCCACAGGCTTGAAGGCATCGATGCGTTCTAGGATTTCTTTTGGATCAGCACTCACGATGAGGTTGTGGAAGTGTTCTTTGCGGATAAACCCTTCATCGACGGCATGCTGTAGCCATTCTATCAGCCGGTCGTAGTAGCCGTTGACATTGTAGATGGCCACGGGTTTGTCGTGGACGCGCAGTTGGGAGAGCACGATGGCCTCAAACAGCTCGTCCATGGTGCCCATGCCGCCTGGCATGGCGATGAAGGCATCGGCGCGTTCTTCCAGGATCGACTTGCGTTCTGCCATGCTCTCCACCATGATGATTTCGTCGATGTCGTGATAGGCCACTTCCATGTCCACCAGCTTGCGGGTGATGGTACCAACCACTCTGCATTGGTTTTGCATCATCACGTCAGCGATGATCTTCATCAATCCCACACTGCCCGCGCCATAATACAGTTCGCAGCCGTTTTTCGCCATCTCCTGACCTAGTTCAAGGGCTTTTTCTTTATAGATGGGGTCGAAACCCATGCTGCTGCCACAAAAGATGCAGATCTTGTTTCGCTTCATTCACGTAAATTTTGACAAAAATAGGGATTATTCGTTGAATATTGAGCGGGGATACTTTTTTTTGCGCCTAAATAAGGCGTTTTGGTGTGGTTTTCCATGTGTCAAATTCGTATTTTTGCATATTCAATATAAATGTTATGCAACGAAACATTGGAATCTTAGGCGCGATGGCGCAGGAAATAGATGAGGTTAAAGCCTTGCTTACGGAAAAGACGAATGTAAAAATCGCCAATCGTGAGTTCGTCGTGGGAAAAATCAACGGGGTGCGCTGTGTGGTGGCGTTCTCCAAGTGGGGCAAGGTGGCGGCGACCATCACGGCTACATTGCTCGTGCAGGAGTTTGCTGTTACCGACTTGATTTTCATCGGTACGGCGGGCGCTTTGGCCGATGGCCTCAAAGTGGGCGACATCGTTGTGTCCAAACGTCTTGTGCAACACGACTTGGATGCCCGTCCGATGATCTCACGCTTTGAGTTGCCTCTGTTGAATCGCATCTATGTCGATAGCGATCCCTCCCTGACGGAACTGGCAGGTCGTGCTGTCAATAATCTGCTGGCACAAGGTGCAGAGAAGATGGTGGGAGAGGAGGCCGTCAAGGAATTCAACCTCAACCCGTCCTTGCATTATGGCGACATCGCCAGCGGCGACCAGTTTATCAACAGCGATGAAAAGCGTCAAGAGATTCTGAACTTGCTTCCTGATATCCAATGCGTTGAGATGGAAGGCGCCGCCGTGGCACAAGTATGTCTTGAATTTGGAATCCCATTCACAGTGATCCGTATCATTAGCGATACTGCCGACCATAACGCCCGCATCGATTTCAACAAGTTTATTGTCGAGGTGGCGAATGCTTATTCGAGGGCGATTGTGGGGGAGATTGTGAGGTTGGTTTAAATGAGCGTCCTCTCTAGTATCGCTTTCCATTTTTCCCAATGTGGCATTTCTTTGCTCAATAGGGCATAGAATTCTTTGGTGTGGTTGCGATGCACCAAATGGCACAATTCATGGGTGATGACATATTCGATGCAGCACCTGGGTGCGCAGATGAGTCTGGGATTCAAGTAGATGTTGCCGTCAGTAGTACAATATCCCCATCGTTTTTCCATCTTTCTTATGCCAACGTTTTTCGGCTGCACTCCGTATGCGGCGAATTGCTCAATAATGGGCTTGGCATATTCCGGAAACTTGATCTGTGCCCGTTCAAGATACCAAAGTTGTAACACTTTAGCAGCTTCTTTTTTGTTTTGGCATACAACCTCCAAGATATTGTTTTGGTAATGCACCGCATTGCTCTTTCCTTCCTTGATTTTCAACATATATTGCCGTCCCAGATAGAGATGCGACTCGCCACTGATGTATTGTCTTTCGGTAGTCGGTGTGCCAAAAGATTCAAAATAGCGCTTCTGACGAAGGATCCAAGCGGCTCTGTGATGCACTTTGTTGCGGATGTCATCAAGCGTTGCATTGATAGGTGCTTTCAAGGAAACGGTGCCATTGGGAAGCACTTTGATGCCAAGTGTTTTTCGGT